>JBGOXV010000022.1:0-13991 GCA_041479325.1 Thermoplasmata archaeon | reverse complement strand
GGTCGCTACCGCCACCAGCGTGAGCAGGATTCCGAACACGAGAGCATCGGCTATGCCGCGAACGTCCACCGCGACGCCTAGCGAAACAAAAAAGAGCGGAACGAACAGGGCTTCAAGGTAATTTGTTCCTTTTCTGAGCCCGTCCCTCAACGGCGAACCAGAGAATGCCGTCCCCGCGACGAACGCCCCCACGATGGCTGTGATTCCGATGGCCTCTGCTACGAAAGCGTAGAGAAAGGCGATGGCGAGAGCCAGGACGAATCCACTCATCGGGAGCTTCCGGCGAAAGCCCGAGACCTGGACGTCGAAGACCAGCTTCGTAAGATAGCGAGAACCGACCCAGGCCCCTACCACGATGAAAAGGGTCGCCCCTACGACCAACAGGATGATTGATCCGTATTCGAGCCCCGCACCGGGGAGCATGTCCTTGGCTATGCCAAGGACGATCATGCCGAGAACATCGTCCACGACCGCCGCGCCCACGATCGCGTATGCTATCGGCGTGCCGATCAGGCCGAGCTGGGATGTCACGCTGGCGGTAATTGCCACGCTCGTTGCCACGAGCGTCGCCCCGATGAATATCGCGTCGGGCCCGAAGCCCATGGCCAGCGCGAGGAGATACCCGCCGACCCAAGGTACGATCACACCGCCGAACGCGATGGCAATCGCCCTCTTGCTATACACTTGCTTGAGGTCGCATTCCAATCCGATCATGAACAGGAGAACGATGGCCCCCAAGAGGGCGAGCATCTGGACGGATTCTGGAAGCGGGGAAATGCCAGTTCCCGATGTTCCCGAGGACCTGATGATGTTCAGCGCGCTTGGGCCTATCACCACTCCGACGACGATGTATCCCAGGACACGAGGCTGGCCGAACCTCGCGAACAGGAAGCCCGCGAAGAGGGAGACGACGAGCAGAAATGTCAGCTCGAACCAGATCTTGGACAGCAAATCGTCCAGGAGCGAGGTGATAATGACGTCCATGGATGTCGGGTGAAGGATGCATCATGGACATTTATCCTTTTGCGACATCATATCCCATAGAGCCTTGCCTTCACAATCCAGAAATCTATCAGGTCGCCCGTGTCCTTCAACAGGAACGCGCTCGCGAACTCCTTCGGCACGCCTGAGAGGCACACACCGAAATCGATGCTCCAGTTGCCCCAGTGCTTTCCCACTATCTTGCCCAGCGCGGGCATGCTCGGCGACACGACGACCGCGCACTCGAACCTCTGGCCTATGTTCCCAGAAGCTCCGATGATGCGGATCATCTTCGGCAACCCGACCTCGAAGAGCAGCTCGAACCTCAAGGACAACCCCGCGAAGAAACCCTGTGGAAAGGCGGGGTACGCGATCGGGTTGCTCGCCCTTCCCAGGTTCACGATGAAGGTGGCGAACGAGTGTATGAGCCATCTCAACAGCTCGACTAGGGCCCCTCCGGTGACGACGAACGAGGTCCTGAAACCGATGTCCGCGGAGCCGCTCGCATCGTTGACCGTCACCTTGATGAAGAACGTGACCTCGTGGACTATCTCGCCGACGAGCGAGATCATGTTCTCTATGAAGTCGTTCAGCACCCGCTTGGCGAAGAGCACGAGGAAGTCCAGCGAGGCCGTGACCTCCTGCAGCTGCGTCTCGGTGAACGCCTGCTTGAACGCCTCGAACAAGGCTTTGGCGATGAAGTCGGAGCTGGCGAGCAGCACTGGAACGCCGTTCGAGTTACCCATGGTCCCCTCCGCGAAGATCCACTTGGGGCCACCGTCCCAGCTGCGTTGCCACGTCCTGTCATCATTCGCTGTATCGCTCAGCATCGGCGTCGTGTCCGCCGTCAGACCTGCCGGGTCCTGCAGCAAAAGGGAATCACCATCGTTGAACGGGTCGTCCGGGGCGCCGTTGTCGACGAAGATTCCCGGGAACCTGAACACCATGAGCCCGTTGCTCGGGATCGTCCCGGTCAGGACCAGCGAGTTGCTCTTGCCGTGCTGTGTCGTAACGGTCCACCCGTCGACGCACCTCGGCTTGTCCAGCGGGTTGTAGAGCTCCACCCATTCCTTGTCCGAATCGATGCCGGAGGGGTTCGATTCGAACTCGTTTATCACCACATCCGTCGGGAATGGTGCGCTGTACTTCAGTCGCAGACCAGCCTCGATCGACGCCGAGAGCCCCAGCACGGGCAGGGGTATGTTCGAGAGGAACGCCCCGACTCCTGGAATGTTCGCCGTGCTGACCTGGGCGAGCTCGTACGGCTCCACCTCGGGAATCATGAGGTCCAACGCCCACGTCTTCGCCACGCAGTGCATCTCGACGAACCTGCGCATGATGTGCATCAGCGGGTCCACACGCACGTCCACGCTGAGCTTCCTCATGGTGAGCGTTCCGTTGGCGATTATGTCGAAGCTCCCGTCGCTCATCTTCGCGATCCTCACCCCGACCGAAATCCCAGGGCCGAGCCGGTTCGTGCAGACGATCAGCCTGAGCATGTCGGTGCCCTGTCGATAGATGAGGTCCGGGAGGTTCGTCTGCACGATCACGACGAATCCGTACAGCGATATTCGGAACTCCACGCGGCCCGTGAGGTCTATGAATGCCCGGACCGCCTTACCCAGGACCGAGTCCATGATCTTCTGGACGTAGGTTTGGAGCGTTTCGACCAATGTCTGGAGGGCCGATGCGACGGCCTTGACCATCTTCGTCGCGAAGCTCGCGAGAGTCTCGAACGCGTGACCTATGAACCTGTAGAGCCGCTCGAGCCCGTCCTTGATCCAGCCGAAGGCGGGCTCGAGCTTCTTCCACACTGTGTCGATGAACTTCTTGGCCGCCGCGATGGTATCCGACAGTACCGTGTTCGATGGGTTGTATCCCACCCCTTGAAGTGCCCAGGCCGAATGGAGAACCACTGGGAAGGAGAGCTCTATCCTCACCTTGGAGCTGGAATGAGTGGCCCCGTCGGAGAGGAGCGACTGGAACGCGGAGTCTGCGGATGAGGTGACCATCTCGACCATCCCGAGCACGGAGACGGTCCATTGCGTGGTGAAGGGCGTGGCAGAGATGTTGAAGATCGATGTCATGTGGACGTTCGGATACTCCGATCTCCCCCGGTCGAACTGCCATGGCCTCTTCACCTGGACCAACAGGTCGCCGGTCGGGAACATGTTGTCCAGGGAATCGCATCCCGCTGCGCTGTCAAACGGCACCACCTGCATGTTCGGGAGCCCGTCGGGGACGCTCACGCTGAGCGACTCGGTCATTATCCTGCCCTTGTCGACGGCCGATCCCCGGTCGCCCTCCCAGAACTCGAACGGATTCGTGAGGTCGATGTACACCGAGTCCTTGAACGCGGACATCTCCTTCTGAGATAGCACGCCCCGAGCGAAGGCCGTGAGGCTCTGCTCGATCGAGGACTTCAGACCCGGGAAGCCCTGAGCGCCTGCGACGAGCATGGATGCCACCGAATCGATCAACGGCCCGGCGAACCCGTCATCCGTCTTGGCTACGGAGGCATTGATGAAAGAACCGATCTGCCTCAGCCTCTGCCTGCAGACGGAATCGATGAACGATGTCGACGCGGCGCCCACACCCCAGGTTGAATCGGACTCCAGGTCGGAGGTCACGAGCCCCCTGATCTGCTCCTCCACTGGGACCGCGAGATTGGGTATGTAGGCGTGCTTGGCGCTGGAAAGGATCTTCGGGACGAGGTCGGAGCTGGCCTCCTGAAGCAGGCCTGGGCGATCCACGAGATCAAGGTCCTTCATCGAGAGGAAGCCCCTGAGTCTTTGGGCAAGCAAATACTCCTCGCTGAACAGAGGGAGGTCTTTGGCGGCGGATGAGAGCGCCCCCTCGTCCAGCTTGATCTTGACCGCACCCGTCCCGTCGGCCAGGGCCGAGAATATGTCCTTCCCATCCGCAGGATTGATGGATGTTTGGCCCATGTCCAGCTCGGCGATGTCCGCGATGTCGAAGGCCAATCGCGTCACACTGTCCTGGACCAGCGTCCTGATGCTCGATTGTGATTCCTTGAAGGCAGGGTAGAAATCCCTCCATTCATCGGATGAGAAGATGTCGTACGAGGGCAGGTCCACGACGGCACTGAAGTTCCCCACCCACACGGGGTAGAGGTTGCCTGCAGCATCCTCGACGAAGTATTGTCTCTGAGGAACTGGGACCGCGAAATCACCTACGCCGGAGAACAAGGGGCCGAAAGGTGAGCTCCCTCCACCAGCGCGATTCAGAGTTTTGGAAATCCATGTGATCACGGCCTCCTTGGCCTTGTCCTCTCCTGTCAGGCAGGACATGACGATGTCCAGCGTCTGCTCGATCTTGTCCAAGGCGGCCACGGCACCGTCCAGCGCCCCAAGCCAACCCATGTAGTCCAGCACTTTCACGCACAGCTGGTCCGAGAGACCGTACATCGCCTGCGCCACCACGATGTGCGAGTCGATCCCTGGGGTGGTCTTGCCCATGAACCACAGGAACAGCTCGGCAGGATCCAAGTAGCGTGGCTCGCTGGATGACAGCGCGAGCGTCCCGAGATTCCCTCCGCCACACAGCCGAGAGATCGCGGACTCGAAGGCTGGATCGAATGCTCTGAAGAGGCGGGCCTGCTCCAGGAGCAAGCCGACAGAGACCGCCCGGTGGACATCCTGCTCGGTGAGTATCTCGGATGTGCTCAGGCCTGTGTACATCGGCTGCCCATATCCCTCGAGTACTCGCAGCTCGCACAAGGTCGTGAGCATGTAGCTCACCATCTTGCCGAGATCCGAGAACTCCCCGTCCGAGGAGGCCTCGAACGCACGGAGCTTCGTCTCTAAGAAGGGGAGGGCAGAAATGATTGGCCGCTGGAAGGATGACTGCTTGGAGAGCGTGACAGTCCCTTGCGACACCTTCACTGAGAAGTTGCCGATCGCGACGTAGTAGGGATTGACCGTTCTCTCGCCCAGTACTTCGGCCGAAGGCGCTGGGAGCTTCGAGAAGTCCATCGTCGCGCCCTCGACACCGAGGCTTGCCGCCGCGGAGCTGTTCGACGGCAGGAGGTCGAACGTCTTCTGCTCGATGAAGAACAATCCTCCGGACCAGTTGGTCAGGTCCAACCTGAACCTCCCGTCGACGCGTGGATATGTCGACCTGATGTGCTCGGCCATCTTGTCAGAGAAGAAACCGGATATCTCGGTCTCGTTGACCGGGAACGAGTCCCATCCTGAGACGGTGCTCTGAGCCTCGGTCGCAGCCAGCAGGCTGAGTTCCTGAGTGACTTTTGTTATCGCATGCTCCATCGCATCCAGGAGCTTGGCGTGCTTTTGCGCCTCCATCTCGTCCAGCTGTTGTTTCGCGAGGTAGGTGCCCGTGAGTCCCGATGCGACAAGAAGCACGATCGCCACCACCGCGAAGGAAACCTGACCCGATCTGTCCTGCCACTTACTGGTCCTGTCCATGACCATCCCGGGCTGGACAGTTGGCGGCTAGTGGTAAATGGTTCCAGCTACGTGTAGCGTACCTCATCGAGTGTCTCTGGGACGAGCACTAGGTCGCGCGCCGGGCGTCGAGCATTCGGCAGAAGCCGGAGAAATCGCGCTCGAGCATCGACATCGGCCATCAGTCGATCTTCTCTCCCATGATCCTCAAGAAATCCTCGAGATGCCTGGATAGCGTCTCGTTGTCGGTGTATCCGCATGCCGAGAGGTCGGGCGCTGCGAGGAGAGCCGTCTTGCCGTCGCTGATGACGTCCGTCGCTATCAGCCCCTTCCTTCTGATGACCTTGACCCCTTGAGGGGCCTTCACGAATGGGCTCGTGATCACTGTCACGTTCACTCCCCTCGACACCGCGTTCGTGAACCTCTTGCCGAGCTTGCGCCTGATGACGGAGATCGAGGGCGAGGACATGACAAGGGTGTGGGTCGACTTGTCAAACATCTCACCAATCTTGTCCAAGACACGCTCCTTCCCCATGATGGTGTACACGAGTTGTGGCACTCCGCGCTCGGAGAGGAGGTCCTTGACCCGCGATATCTTGTCGAACGATTCCTTCACCTTTGCGGCGAGCGTATCCGCCAGCTGTGACGGGTCCACGGGCGCGAAGGAGACCGGGCGGCCCTTCTGCTCGATCACGAACCGCTTGGCTGCGAGGGTTTTCAGGGCCTTGTACGCAGATGTCCTTGGAATCTGTGCGACTTGAGCTACAATATTGGCCGAAGATGGGCCAAGTGCCACGAGAGCGATATAAGCCCTGGATTCGTAGTCGGAAAGCCCGAATGGAGAGAGATTGCTGGATATCTCGAGGTACTCCTTCGTTAGCGCATCGAAGTCTCCACCCATCTGCTGAACGAGCTTCTTCAGGTCCATATGTAGCTCGATGAGCGACATAAGATTTAAATGATTGCCTGAGAATCTCACTCCGGGATGAGGTCTGATGCTGACCAAGAAGAGTGCTATACCATCGGGTCTACCGAAGAGGACTGAGAGCCTCTGCCCCGAGTGTCTAACGATCATACCCGCGACCATCCGCGAGGAGAACGGCAAGGTGGTCATGGAGAAGAGTTGCCCGAAGCATGGCGCGTTCAAGGACACCGTCTGGTCCGACGCCGAGATGTACCTCAGGGTCGAGAAATGGGCCAAGGACGGGATCGGCGTCGAGAACCCAGCCATACCGAAGGCGAAGCAATGCCCGTTCGACTGCGGTTTGTGCGACCTCCACCTTAGCCACACAGGGCTTGCGAACGTCGACCTGACGAACAGGTGCAACCTCAGATGCCCCATCTGCTTCGCGAACGCGAACCAGGCGGGGTACGTCTTCGAGCCCGACTACGAGACCATTGTCAAGATGCTGAAGGTCCTCAGGGCCCAGAAACCAGTCCCGACACCTGCCGTCCAGTTCTCGGGCGGGGAACCCACGATCCATCCCAGGTTCATCGACATAATCAAGGCCGCGAAGGACCTGGGATTCGCCCAGATCCAGGTCGCCACGAACGGCATCGAGTTCGCCAAGAGCCTGGACTTCTGCCAGAGGGCCAGCGACGCGGGGCTTAACACAGTGTATCTCCAGTTCGACGGACTGAGAGAGGAGATATACGTCCGAGCGAGGGGGAAGAAGCTCCTCGACATGAAGAAGAAAGTGATCGAGAACTTCAGGAACGTGAAGCATCACTCGTCGATAGTCTTCGTGCCCACGATAGTGAAGGGCGTGAACGACGATCAGGTCTGGCCCATTCTCCGCTACGCTTTGGAGAACATGGACGTGGTAAGAGGCGTGAACTACCAGCCCGTCGCCTTCACCGGGAGGATGGACAAGGAGGAGCTGGCGAAAGGCAGATACACGCTCCCCGACCTTGCGCGCGACATGGAGGTGCAGTCCAAGGGGATGATCAAGATGACCGACTGGTACCCCGTGCCCGTGGTCGCGCCCGTGTCCGAGCTGTGGTCCGCTCTGTACGGCGAACCGAAGGTCACGCTCACGACACACCCGCACTGCGGCATTGCGACTTACATGTACGTGAAGGACCCGGACAACATCATCCCCGTGACACGGTTCATAGACGTCGAGCCGCTGTTCATGGAGCTCTACGAACTCGCCAAGAAGGCCGGACCGAAGAAGCTCAAAGCCTTCTCCAAGCTGAAGGCGTTCAGACTTCTGAGGAAGTACCTGAAGAAGGACGCGATGCCGGACGGCATGAACAGCGTGGACTTCCTGAAGTCATTGGAGGGCGTGCTCTCGGGGTCAACGAAGAAGGAGCTTGCGAAGTTCAGCTGGCAGATGATGTATGTCGGCGCGATGCACTTCATGGACTCCTACAACTATGACATCGAGCGGGTCAAGAGATGCATGATCCATTACACCACTCCTGATGGCAAGATCATCCCATTCTGCGCTTACAACTCGGGCCCGGTTTACAGGACCGAGGTCGAGAAGAAGTTCTCCGTGCCGTTGGCAGAGTGGAGGAAGAAGCACGGGGACGAGTACACATGAGTTGATATCATGGATAAGGAATTGGATGAATTCGAAGTGGACATCACCAGATGCATGCATTGCGGGGCCTGCGTGGGCTCCTGCCCCGTGAACGCGATATTCCTCAACGAGGTCCTGCTGGTGTTCAACGATGACTGCACCATGTGCAAGCGGTGCATCAAGGTGTGCCCCGTCGGCGCGATAAAGATCATGGGGGACAAGTAGATGGCCGACTACGATGTGGTCGTCGTCGGGGCCGGACCTGCCGGGTCGATGACCGCCAAGTGGGCGGCCAAGAACGGCGCGAAAGTGCTGATGATCGAGAAGCGCCAGGAGATCGGTTCCCCCGTGAGATGCGGCGAGGGCATCTCCAGGAGCTGGCTGGATACAGTGGGCATAAAGCTCGACTCGAAGAGCGTCGCAAGACAGGTGAAGGGGGCCAAGATTGTCGCTCCCAACGGGACACCGTTCTACCTCTCCGAGAAGATGGCGGGCGACGAGGTCGGGATCGTGATCGACAGGGTGTTCTTCGACAAGCTGCTGGCCAAGGACGCCGTGAAGGCCGGTGCCGACCTGCAGCTGAAGACCTCGGCCGTGAAGCTTCTCAAGAAAGGCGACAAGGTGACCGGCGTGAAGGTGAAATCGTTCGGCGAAACGAGGGACATCAGCTGCGGGTGCGTCGTCGGGGCCGACGGTTACGAGTCTCAGGTCGGCAGATGGGCTGGCATCAACACGAACCTTGCGCCCAGGGACATCACGAGCTGCTTCCAGTATAGGCTGACGAACATCAACCATGACCCCGACTACTGCGAGTTCATGCTCGGGAGCAAGGCTCCGGGCGGATACATCTGGATATTCCCGAAGGACGAGGACACTGCCAATGTCGGGATTGGCATGCAGCTCACCAAGCTGAAGGACCCCGCGGACGTGAAGAAGTACCTGGACAAGTTCATCCAGGGGGATCCTAGGCTGAGGAAGGGGAAGGCGCTTGAGATGGTCAGCGGAGCGGTCTCGATATGCGCTCCCATAGACAAGACGATCGGAGATGGCATACTCCTGGTCGGGGACGCGGCGAGGCAGATCGACCCGATCACTGGCGGCGGCATCTCGAACAGCTGCAAGGCGGGCAAGGTCGCCGGAGAGGTGCTGGGGAAGGCTTCCAGGGAGAGGAACTTCAGCGAGGATTCATTGAGGAGATACGAGAAGGGTTGGAGAGACCTGTTGGAGAACCACCTCTACAGAAACTGGATGGCCAAGGAGAAGCTCGTCACCCTCTCGGATGACACTTTCAACAAGGTGATCGCCACATTGAACGAGGTGGGCGTCGAGAGGATGTCCACGATAGCGATCCTGAAGGCCATCGAGAAGAGGCATCCAGACCTGGTCAAGGAGTTCCAGGACCTCCTCGGCTGATCCCCGTGCGTTAAAACCAATAGGACGGTCGCTCTTTCTCGTCCTCAGAGGGAAACGGTTGAGGATGATGCAGGGCCTCGGGACCGACAGAAGAAGGGCGCTCATTGCGGCAGCCCTGATCCTCGCACTTGCATCGCTCTTGAGATTGTACCACATCGGATGGAGCTTCTCGAGCAACGGCGTGGACGAAGGCATCATGCTCGAGAGGAGCCTGATGGTGAGCCACGGCTACCAGCTCTACTCCGATGTCCCCTCGGACCAAGCACCTCTGGCATTCTACATCGGTGCATTGCTGGACGGCAACGAGGTGGCCCTGCGATCGTTCGTCGCGCTGCTGTCCATAGGAGCTATAGCAGTCTCGATGCTCGCAGCCAAGAGATTGGCCGGGAACAACGGCATGCTCGTCACGGGCCTGCTCCTGGCAGTCGACTTCGCCCTCTTGAGGGAATCTCGCCTCTTCTCCCTGGACGCGATATCTAGCTCATTCCTGGCATTGTCCCTGCTGCCATTCCTCGTGTATGTCAAGAGTGGCAGACGAGCCATGCTCCTCGCATCCGGTTTGATGGTCGGCCTCTCATCTGCCTCCAAGCTTCTAGGGGTCCTTGGACTCATTGGGATGCTCCTATTCATGATCCTGGAGTTGAGATCGAAGAGCGAGCAAAGGCGGAGGAAGGTACTGGATATCATCATGCTCGTGGCAGTGTCGGCGATACCGGTCGGCCTGTTCATGGCAGTCCTGGGACCCGGAGACATGATACAGGGGATGATCTTCGACCAGGGTCGCCGGAGCTTTGAGATCGGGCTGAAGCTCTCAATCCTCGGATACTTCGCGGTCAACGTCGCGTATCTGCTCCCGCTCGTGAACGCGAGGAACATGTGGAGGGAGCGCCCCGAGTACAGGTTCCTCCTTGCGTTGTCCTTCGTGCTTCTCGCATTCGTGGTTTTCCAGCCGCTGACCTTCCTTCACCATCTAGTGATGCTCAGCCCACCTCTGGCCATCCTTGCGGGAGCTCTCATATCGTCCACATTTGAGCACAAAAAGAAATCGTCCGATTTGACTGGAAAGCCTGCCATAGGAAAAAAGTACATCATGTCCGCGAAGCAGATGATCGCCTTGGCCGTGATCGGCGTACTCATCTCGACAGGGCTCGGGGCCTATGGGTTGGCAGCGCAGGGCAGACCGATCCAAGAACATTACGCCAGACTGATCCAGCAGTACTCGAGCCCCTCTCAATTGGTCGTGAGCGGAGACCCGCTGATGGTCTCATTGGCAGACAGGCTCACACCTCCCGGACTAGTGAACGTGGCCTACAGGCAGTATCCCGACCTCACGGAGAAATGGCTCGAAGCCGAGCTAAGCAATTCCAGTGTCACTGTCGTGGTCGTGTGCTACAGGCTCAATGATATGCCCGATCTGCCTACGTTCCTGATAGCCCATGGATACGTGCTTCTTCCACCCCAGCCAGAAGGGGCCGAGCCGGTCCTGAACCTTTTCGAGGACGGTATCGGACCCGTGCATTTCTACTACAAGAGTTGACGCTTCACTTCATTCGAGTCTCAGGGCGGAACGTCCAGAGCGAGTTGAGGAGGAAGTTGAAGATGCTGACTGCGAAAATCGCGACAAGATTCGCCGTGACCAAGTAGAGGCTGGCCTTGTCCTTCCCGATGTCAAAGGCAGGCATTGCGCCATCCACTATTCCTTTCAGGATGATCAGGTTGAGGACGAGCCCGCAAACGCTGACAGCAAGGAACTGGGAATACTGCTTGGGCAGGTTGCCCTTCGATCTGTACGTCCATCTCCTATTCATGTAGTAATTCGACGTGGCGGCCACGCAGAATGCCAAGACCGCGGCCAAGAGATAGTAGACAATGAAGATCTCGCTGGCGGTCCAGAGGACCGCGGAATTGATCACCGCACCCACTAACCCGACCGCTGAGAACTTGATGTACTTGGACAGCCACGGTTTCCGATACTCGTAGAGCAAGATGACATGGTCGATGTACTTCAGGTACTCGCCGCCCCCGAGCTTGCTCTTCCCGGCTTTCCTGTTAGCGAAGTGTATCGGGACCTCGACGGCCTTGGCGTACTTTCCTTTGACCAGAATCTCCAACCCGATCTTGTATCCGACCGGATCGAGAGGAACGCTGTCGATCACGGTCCTCTTGAGAGCGAAGAACCCTGACATGGGATCCTTGACCTTCGTCAGCCATCTCGCAAGGAGCGTCGCGCCTTTGGAAATGACCCTCCGAGTGAAAGGCCAATTCTCCACGCTGCCGCCCTTGGCGTATCTGCTCCCGACAACGACATCGGCCTCCCCAGACTCTATCTTGGAGACCATCTCGGGTATCTTCTCGGGAGGATGGCTCAGGTCGGCGTCCATCACGACAAGGATCGAGCCGCTGGCCGCCGCGAACCCCTCGAGCACGGCGGACGAGAGACCGAGCTTCCCCGGCCTGTGGACCACCTTGAGGTTCTCGGTCTTGGCGATCTCCTCTGCGCGCACGCCGGTCCCATCAGGACTGTTGTCGTCGACAATCACGACCTCCGCGCTCAACCCCGCCGAAGAGCAGGCCTGCTGGATCCGGCGGACCAGCTCGTCTAGGTTCTCTCTCTCATTGTAGGTCGGCACCACTACCGAGATCAGTGCGGGACACCCCCTTCCTCTTCTTCCTGTAGGTGAGCGATACGATCGTGCTCGCGGTTATCACGATGGCGACCAAGGCGAGAGATATCCACGGGGACAGGCCGCCCACGATGTTCTCGCGCAGGACGGCAAAGACCGTCACCCACGCTGAGAACTTGAGGAGTGCACTGCCGACCAAGTATATCGTGGCTTTCCTGATGTCCCAGTTGTTGGCAGCTATGAACGCTCCCGTGTAAGGGATCAACGGTGCAAATCGATTGAGCACGAGAAGGCGCTCATCGTTCACTATCAACCAGTTCGTGTAACCTGACATCGCCTTCTGTATCCGCTTCGGAAGGCCGGTGAGCTTGACGACCGAGTAGAGGCTCAGGGTTCCGGCGACGCTTGCCGTTGTGGCAACCAGGACGAGCGTCAACCCAAAACCGAACGAGGGATCTGGATGCGCGTTCCAGATGAACACCAACCAAGCTTCGGGGAGCGTGGGAAAGGCGGCCCCGTCCAACCATATGACGATGGCGATGGCGATGAACATGCCTAGGTCGCCGAGGTTCCGGAACAGGTCGAAGATGTGCTGCCCGATGTCCGTCAGAATCATCGCACTTGGCCTCCGCTCGCAAGCGTCTCGTACAGCTCCTTCAGCATCAGGGCCGTCTTCTTCATGTCGTGATCAGCGGCCAGGCTCCGCGCGCCTTCCACGAGCTTGCGTCTCTGAGTTGGATCATCCAGGACGAGGCGAAGCTTGTCGACGAAGTCGTCATCGCTCTTGGCCTTGAGGCAGTGGCTGCCGTCATGGACCCACTCCTCGTATACCGGGATGTCCCTGATGATCAGCGGACATCCGCAGCTCGCTGCCTCGAGCATCACGTTCCCGTAGCTCTCGGCCCTCGTGGGAAACACGAAGACGTCCGCGGCCGAATAGACTCCCACGATCTCCTCGAACGGTACGTGCCCCGTGAAAATGACATTTCCTCGCGAGGTCCCATCCAAAGCGTCCTTCAGAAGCACCTCGGACTCACCGACCCATACGAACTTGACGTCTTCCCGGTCCTTGAACCGCGAGGACATGTTGACGAACGTGTCGACCCCTTTCCTGGGGATCCTGAGGCCGACGCTGAGCACCAGCTTGTCAGACTTCGACACCCCCAACTTCTCTCTGAACCGCGTGCCGAGTTCCTCATTCCTGACGAAGACCTCCCTGTTGATTCCGTTCGGTATGACCCGGAACGGTCCACGCACGCCATCCTTCGCCAGAGATTTCGCGACATATGGCGTCGCGCCCACGACGACCGTACCGAGATTGTAGAACCTGACCGAATACTCGCGAAAGAATGGATAGAGAAGCGAACCACCTTTGAAGCCGCCTTTGACGAGCTCGGGCAGATGCCGGCCGTGCACGACCAGCGGTTTGTGGGCTTTGCGTCTCCTGAGGGCCCAGAGGAAAGAGTCGGGGAGAGGGCTGTGCACGTGGAGGACGTCGTACTTCTCCTTCGGCTTGTTCATGAAGACCGTGCAGCCTATCCTCTCCAATTCCTTGACGACCATTGGGACGTTCGTCCCCATGCCGCCTGGATTCTTGTAGGGTATGATGGTCCGGTACCGCTCCAACTCTGTCAGCATGCAAACCGAAACCATCATGCCACCTCTACTGGGGGACCGACGACAAAAGCTGCGGGAAGGTCCCGATTCCCCTCGCCACCGTGAGCCTGCGAGAGCATATTAATACTCTGTGGCCCGCGGAGCAAGGCGACGAGAAGAGGCTCTGGAAATCATGGAATGGCGCGAAGCGGATCCCCTGCCAGCAAACGTATTTATACGGTTCCATTCGTCGCTGGATTCGTGGAGCGAAAGGCCATGGCCTCACCTGCATTGTTGTTCGCCCTCACAACGTTCATCTTGTGGGGAACGACGAACTTTCTGATAGCCTACGGACAGAGGAACACGGACATCAACCCGCAGATGTTCACGGCCCTGATGTGGGTGACCATTGGCGTGATAGG
>JBGOXV010000021.1:0-14688 GCA_041479325.1 Thermoplasmata archaeon | reverse complement strand
GGGCACCGCCCACGCCATCGGAATGATCAAGGACATGGTCGACTCGCCGTTCTTCTGCCTGTACGGGGACGTCGTGCTCACGAAGGAGAGCGTCAAGGGGCTAGTCGAGCACCACCAAAAGGTCAACGGGAGCGTGATGGCCCTCACACTCGTCGAGGATGCCAGGCGTTACGGCGAGGTCATCTCCGAGGCCGGCGTGATCATAGACATCATCGAGAAGCCCGAGCATCCCGAGACCAACATGGTCAATGCCGGCGCGTACATACTCGAGCCTGCGATATTCGAGGCCATCGCGGAGACCAAGAAGTCCCAGCGCGGGGAGTTCGAGATCACCGACTCGTTCAAGATACTCATGAAGAAGACGCACCTGTACACCCACCTGCTGAAGGGCGAGTGGATAGACGTCGCCCGCCCATGGGACCTGCTGGACGCGAACAGGATCCTGATGGAGGACCTCAAGACGGACATCAAGGGCGAGGTCTCTGACAGGGCGACCATCCTGGGCCACATCCAGGTCGGGAAGGGCACCAGGATACTCCCCGGCGTATACATCCAAGGGCCTGCGATCATAGGCGAGAACTGCGAGATAGGCCCGAACTGCTACATCAGGCCCAGCACGTGCATAGGGGAGCACTGCAAGATCGGGGGCGCGGTGGAGATCAAGAACTCGATCATCATGAACCGCACGAACGTGCCGCACCTGAGCTATGTCGGGGACAGCGTCATCGGCGAGAGATGCAACCTCGGCGCCGGGACCAAGGTCGCGAACCTCCGCCTTGACGAGAAGGAGGTCAACGTCGTCGTGGATGGCAAGAGGACCTCCTCTGGAAGGAGGAAGCTCGGAGTGATCATGGGCGACGATGTCAAGACTGGCATCAACGCGAGCATCGACGTCGGGACGGTCATAGGAGAGGGGACCGCGATCGGTCTCGGGGCAGTCGTAAGAGGCACGATTGCGCCGAATAGCAGGATCTTCTAGTTCTTACTGCTGCTGCGCCGCTTCATTACCACAAGCGCCGCGAGGGCCACCAACGCCGCCTCCGCGCCGCCAATCGCCAGCCACACGCCGTAATTCTCAATGAATCCTGTCACACCCACCTTCTCGGTGACCGTGATGATGACGGTGTCCGAATCCGATAATCCTCCAGCATCGCCGACCGTCAGCGTGACGGTGTACCTCCCTGGCGTCACGAAGGGAAATATCACCCTTATCCCGAGCAGCACTTCTTGGGTCCCGTTGTAGCGGAAGTTCCAGACATAGCTGAGCCCGGGCGAGTCGTCCGTGCTTTTTGAGCCGTCGAACCGGTAGCTCGTCCCGGATTCGATCGTGGTGTTTGGCCCCGCCTCTGCGTGTGGTGGGCGGTTCGGAATGGCTAGAACGTGGACCACGAGGTCATCTTCAAAATCCAGGAAATCGTAGCCATAGACGCTGAGCGTGACGACATAATCCCCCGGCGTCCTGAACGTGTAGGTGGCGTTCATCCCCCACAGCCAGCATGGAGTCCCATCGTAGAACGACCACGTGTAGTTCGTTATCTCGGAGTAGAACCTGGACCCCGAGCCACTGAATGACACGATCTCCCCGACGTTGACTGTCTGATTCGGACCGGCCTCCGCCACCCCGGGCCATGGCAAGTCCAGCACCCTTACCGTCAAAGTGTCCTCGTCCGTGAGCCCGTCCCAGCCGACCACCGTCAATTTCACCACGTAAGACCCCACCTCGTCGAAAGTGTACTGAGGCCATCGACCCCACAACCGGACGGGCGCACCGCCTACGTCGAAGGTCCAGATGTAGTCGATTATTGTCCCCCAGCATCTATCGCCGGTGAACCGCGTCGATTCGTGGGATTGTACTGTCTGGTTTGGCCCAGCCTCTGCGGTCGGCGGGTACGGCCACTGCGGGGCCGTCACGTTGATCCTCACGGTGTCCGAGGAGCTCAATCCCCAAGAGTCCATCACTGTGAGCGTGACGGTGAAATTGCCGGTACGATTGACGGCCCAGACCGGCCAAATCCAGTAGAAGTATATGTTTTGAGAATCGACGGTCCAGTTCCAGGTGTAATTCGCTATATAGTCGTCATCCGTCGACGCCGAAGCGTCGAAGTAAACCAATCCCCCAACCTCTACTGTCGTGGGGCTCGCGTTTGCGACGGCGACAGGTGGCTGGTTGACGGCCAGGACGCTAGCCGCTGGCCCCAAGTCCTGGGCCGCGCGATCCCGGTCCAATCCCGGAAGACCCACTAGAATTATCGGGATCATCATGGATATCGCTGCTGAAAGCAGTATAATCCTCGACCATCTCGCCATTCCGCGCACCCTCTCCAGAGTCAAATACGTGCAGTCGACCTCATGAACATTGCGGATTCCGTTCAGTCATACGATATACTGGTCCAGGTCATTGACGCTCCCCCCCTAGCCCACCAGCCGCCTAGCGTCGTCTTCCGAGCGCCCCAACGACGAGGAACATGGCGATCATCGAGCAGATCGGGACCAGGAGCGTGGTGAACTCCGGGATTACGAGCGAGTCGACCTCGACGTGCCATGTCGCGTTGGTCGTATGGCCCGCTAGGTCCATCACTTCCATCGTTACGTTGTACTCTCCCGCTTGAACGTACGAATGCTGGATAGTCTTGTTGGTGGACCATCCTGTGTCCCAGGAACCATCGCTGGTGAAGTCCCAGCGGACTTGCAGTCCTTCCGTGAGGTCGTCCGGATCCCAACAGAGGGAAGCATTGAACGTGAATACGGTCGACGCTGGACCGCTCGCGGGCGAGACAGTGAAGAAAGCGGTAGGTTCATCGCCGAAAATCAGTGGGATGACCAGCGGATATCTGTCGTTGACCGCGGGTATGGTCGTGATGTCATACGGCGTGTCCCAGATGCCATCGGAGCCAGGGATGTTCTGGTCAGGTCCATGGTATAGGTCTACGCCGCCGTGCTCATTCCAAAAGTTCCCACCGATAGGGTAGCTCCAATTCCAGTGGTTCATGATCGAGTCGTCATACACCTGCGGGCTTGAGGAGTTGCTCACGAAATCGTTGTGATATATAGTGTTGTTCGTGCAGAAGATCAGGAAAGCCCCGTAAGTCCCGGATCTCTCGATCATGTTGTTGAAGAGGGTGTTGTTCTGGCAGCTCATCATGAAGAAGCCGTAGAACAAGTTGTTTGAGATTCTGTTGTTGTCAACTTGGCCCCCGTTAGACATGATCAGTGTTAGCCCGGCATGGTTGTTCTCGAGGCTGTTTCCCGTGACCGTCGTCTCGTTGCAGAATTCCAGTGCCAGACCCGCGCCGCCGTTGTAGCTCATCGTGTTGTTCACGACCGATGATCCCGTGGAGTTGAACAGCGCGACGCCCGTGGAATTGTCATGCACGGCCCCTGGATCCGCGCTGTCGACGACAATGTTGTGAGCCACCAGGGCGTAGTTCGAGTCGAATACGAGGATCCCCTCGAGCTCGTTGTTGACTATCGTGTTGTTCTGGATCACTATGTGATCGCACATCATCACTCCTATCCCGGCGTAGTTCTTGGACGACTGTGAGAACTCAACCGTGCAGTTGGTGAGGTACATGAGTGCTATTCCCAGTTGATTCGAACCACCGGAGTGGACGTTGACGTTTCTGATTACCAAGTGGGAGGTGATGTTCGAGATGGCGATACCCGCCTCCGTCGCGGCCGAGGCGTTGATTTCCCATCCCTGGATCACGAATGGGTTCCCCTCGGTTCCATTACCGCCGGTGACCCCGTTGGCGGTTGTCAAAGCGGCCTCGCTTTCAATCAGTATCGGTGAATGCGTCATGAACAGGGGGACTGCCAGCGTCACCTTCTCATGGACTGGACCCTTCTGGACCAAGGCTAACACACCCAGGCCGGCCCCGGCCACCATAATGAGCGCGAGCGCGAATGCTACCGATTGAACGGCTCTCTCCTTTCGCGGCTTCGAGCGTTTCGAATCCAAGTTTGTGCATCCGGTCTTCCCGTCACGGGATCCAAGTCCTCTCTCTGTACCCTGCTCAAGACAAACGCTGGACCTGCTTGCCATTCCATCGGCCATGAACCAACACCTGTTCAGAGGAAGTCCTCGATGATATTTAAGATATGCCAGGGTATGCCAGGCAGGAGGCCTCCTCGCTCAAGCAAGAAAGGGAATCAGCCCCGCCCTCATCTCAGTCGACCACTTTCAGGGGCCTGGGCTCGCCGTCCGCGCTGAAGCAGGCCCAGTCGTTCTTCTCAAAAGGGAAACCCGTGATGATGTGTATCCAGCCGAACCTCCGGAACAGGTCCAGGTCGGCCCCTGACGGGTGGATGGCCCCCGAAGGGTGCGAGTGCGCGGTTCCCACCACGGTGAAATCGACAGGCAACATGTACAGCTTGAAGAGGGCAGACCTCTCACCCGAGATCGTCCCGGGGAGCAGTATCAGTTCGTGGATCACGCCCTTTTTCGCCCGGAGGATCGCCCCGAACTCGTTCGGGTAGCTCGAATTGGACGCTTCAAGGATCATCTTGAGCGTCCGTTTCCTGATGCTGTGTACGTTCGCGCGCATGTCCTTGCTGAAGAAATCGAACAGCGGCAAGGCCTAGGCCTCCGGCTCCAGCCTGGCCTTCTCTCTCAGGAGCTCCACGAGCTTCTGCCTGAAGCTCACGCTCAGGACCAGCTCCTCCACCTGTCGCTTGAGAAGTTTTCCCATCGTGTGTGACCCGTCGAGCCTGATGGATAAGAGGTCGTCGAATTCGGTCGTCACGAACAGCATCCTCGTGATGGGCGCGTACCTAACGCCGATCCCGACCCTGACGCCGCCCCACCGGACCGATGTCTCCTTGACCTGCTTCATCCACGAGTACGGGATGGTCGTGTCGATCAGCAAGCCCATCTTCAGCTTGAGCGCCTTCTCGCCCGCCAGGTGATGCGTGAACAGGGGCGGGACGAAGAACAGGCCCAAGAGCACCCCTTCGGCAGAGCCAATGACGAGCCAGATGTCCCTGATGACCTCCTCCTTCGACGTGCTTGCCAGGTGGAAGAGGATGAACGTGGCGACCGCCCAGCCAATGGTCCCCATGACGAACCAGTGCTTCGGGTAGTCTATCCTTACGGCCTCGAGCTTCGTCACCATCGCGATCGCTCCGGGTCAATGCCTCTGGGCCGAGTACGGCGCTGACGCGACGAGCTTCTGCTCCAGCGTGCTGTAGAAGTCGTCCTTGAAGCTGATGAACCTGGCCTTCTTCTCCGAGCCGGTGAAGATGTACCTCTCCGTGCCCTTCGTGGTGAACTCCGTCTGGCCGTCTATCACCATTATGCACTCCTTGGGCTCCTTGATTGTCACGCCGATCTTGCTCTTCGCGGGGACGACGAGCGGTCTCGCGGCGAGCCTGAACGGCGCGATGGGGGCTATCACGAGCGCGTCCACGCGCGGGTCTATGATGGAGGAGCCGACGCTCATGGCGTAGGAGGTCGAGCCCGTCGGGGTCGCGATGATCAGCCCGTCCGCCCTTATCTCGGTCGCCCTCGCCCCATCGATCGATATCTCGAAGTGCCTCATCTTGGCTATGTGGGCCGTGTGCAGGACCGCCTCGTTGGTCGCGTCCTCGAGCCGCTTGTCGTCCATCACGGTCTTCAGCTTCAGCCTCTCGTTGATCTTGTACTTCCCGCTCAGGAG
Organism: Thermoplasmata archaeon; assembly: GCA_041479325.1. Taxonomy (GTDB): domain Archaea; phylum Thermoplasmatota; class Thermoplasmata; order UBA10834; family UBA10834; genus COMBO-56-21. The sequence goes on along the minus strand of JBGOXV010000021.1, from coordinate 9,034 downwards.
CCTCTTTATCGCGGGCTTGATCTCGTCCGGCTGGACCTCGGTCAGGAACCCGAGCACCCCCGCGTTGACTCCCAAGATGGGCCTGTCGGTGCCCTGCAGGGTCCTGAGTATCGTCCCGTCCCCGCCCACGGTTATGAGCACATCGACCTTCATCGACGAGAGCGACACGCCCTCGAGGCCGAGCCCCTCCGCCACACGCTTCTCCAGGACGAAGTCCTGCCCCTTCAGGGCATCGAGAACCTTCTTCGCGATCGGCTTGAAGTTGCGCAGCTCGGGCGTGCCTGTGATGCCTATCCTCGTAGTACCAGCTCCTTGACCTTTGGATCCCCATACGCAAGGAAGTTCTTGCGATCCTGGAGGTTGAATTCCATGTCCAGCTTCTCTCCCGTCGCTAGGTCGACGACCTCTCCGCCCGCCTCTCTCAGTATGAGACAGCTGGCGGCGATGTCGACGATCCTGATCATGCGGTTGAGCTTCGTGCAGTTCATGTAGAGCGCGGCAGCGGCCCCCTGGGCGACCAAGCACATCTCAAGGGAGGCGGCCCCGAAGGATCTGACCTTGGCAGCCATCATCCTCACCTTGTCGGTCTCAGGGTCGGAGTCCTTGTTGTTGTACAGGATGAATATCGAGTCATCTCGATTGAACTTCGAAACGCCGATCCTGTGGCCGTTCATCTCCGCGCCCCTGCCCCTGCGCGCGTAGTAGGTGTCGCCGGTGAACAGGTTCTTGATGAGCGCCTCGTCGCAGTCGTTCATGGTCTTCCTGCCGATGGCCATCGAGACGGAGAAGAACGGGATGCCCCTGACGCAGTTCAGTGTGCCGTCGATCGGGTCGAGCACGAGGGTCCTCTCGGCCTTGCGGTCGATGTAGCCTGCCTCCTCGGAGAGAACGTTGAGCTTGATGTCCTCGGAGTCGAGAAGCTCGAGCACCGCATCCTCCGCGAACTTGTCGATCTTCGATGTGGACGACCCGCTCGCTCCCATGCCGACGTGTACGTGTCCGTCGAAGTCCTTCGGAAGCTCCTTGTAGGCGCTGTAGACCTCATCCGCTATCTTGGTCAGCTCGGTCTTCACGGCCTCAATATTGGATGAGTTGTGTATATTACTTTCCCGGGGATTATCGCGGCCGCGCTGGTCCGCCGCTCCAGGGCCCCGGTACGAACCTGCGCATGATTGTCCTGAGGCTGAGCTGGGCCTCGTACTCATCCGCCAACTTCCTCGCGAGCTCGGGCGGGATGCCGCTCTCGATCATCCCCTTCATGACCTTCCTCGCACTCTTCCTCGCCCTTCTTTTGGTTCGAAGATACACGAACCCAGTTCTGAGGGCCACGGAAGGGATCGAGATCATAAGGACAGCGACCTTCTTTGGCAAGTCACCCTCTCGCTTACTCGTCGTCTTCATCCATGGCCTTCTTGATCTTTTCCTTGATCCTCTTTCCGACATCCCCGTTGAAGTCCGGTTCTGGACCGTTACCGTGACCGTGCCCCTGGAAGACCTGGCCAATCATTCCTCCCAGGCTGAAGTTCGTCATGTACTTCTGCGTGAGCTCGTACGCCTGCTTGTCGTCCATGCCTGCCGCCTTCAGCTGTGCGTAGAAAGTCGCGATCGACTTCCCGAAGTTCTCGGCGTTCTCCGGCTTGTACATGCTTGTGCTTATCGACTCGAGTAGCTTTGGGATCTCGGTGGAGACGACCCCCAGAATCTCCTTAAGTTCCTGCGCTTCCGGTATGTCGCGTTTCTTCTTCTCCTCATCTGCCATTGTTCGTTCACCTCTTTGCCCCTCGGGCTTCTTGATCCTTCTATGCGTGGTGCCAGTACATAAGGAAAGTGAGCATTTGTGACCGACGCGTCTCCCTACCTGTTCACCGTGGCCCTCATCACTGAGACCTGTACTTGCGTTCGCCTCGCCGCCAACTCTATCACGTTCTGCTTTGTCTTCTTGTCCATCTTCTCAATCCCTGAAGTCCTTTCCATCTCGACACCCTCATGGGCTTCTGGGACCCTTCTATGGCTGATACCTGCACATAATCCAAGTGAGCAGTTGTGACCAACAAGACGTCACTTCGGGGGCTCGGACTTTGCCGGGCCGAGTCCGAGCAGCTCGTACCATTTGTCGATGTATTCGGAGGTGAGCCAGTATTCCTTCGACCGGGAGGAGCCCTTCGACTTCACGACGCCCTTCTCCTCGAGTCCTTTCAGGCGCTCACGGACGATTCGTCTTGAAGAGGTTCCGCGCATGTCCTTGAGCTTCTCGGTTATCTGCGAGATGTTCTGGCCGTCCCTCTCGAAAAGGACCTTGACGATATCCCTCGAGATCGAATCCTTCACCCCCGGGATCAGAAGGTCTGGAGAGATGGCGCCGTACCTCTGATACAGGCCGAGCATCTTGAAATAGGAGTTCGATATCTTCTGGAACCTCTCGATATAGTCAACTAGCTGGGAGTAAGGTCCGGAGACCTTGCTCATGGATTCTTCGACGCTCTCCATCTTTTCTGCGAGAGCCCTGATCTGGGTTTTGATATCCTCGTCTGCCACCGGGGTTCTCATCTACATCGACGTATAATTGATTACTGCACGCGTACTCGGGTGATTGAAACCGACTGGCGGTGTATCATTCCCCGAACATACCCTGGCCCCCAACCCGCTCCAACCTCCATCCCGGTCCCTCACTAGCACAACCTTTTTCAAAATCACTCTGCGCGACGACGCGTTCCTGTCAGATTGTGGTACCATGTCGACTGCGGACATAGTGGACTCTGTGGGATTTGAACCCATCAAATTGACTGGCTCCACCCGAAAAGGCACAACATTGTTCGTCTATGGCGTCTTTGGAAGGCAACCGGAAGACCGGCTCAAACCCCTTTCCTATTCGTCTCAGATAGTGCCAATGCGCGCTCGCATCGGCATGTCTGCATCTTCCGCCTTCGCTTTTGCGAGTTTCCATCCACACACTCTGCAGGCGGTCATGCCATCAGGTATCTGCTTCTTGCACTTCGGACACTCCATGCTATCCTCCTATTGACAACGTCTTTTCCTCCCCCAAGGTCTTTTCCGAGGCGTAGGAGCGGGGGCAAGCCATCTTCTTCGTGTCGAGAGGGAAGGGCGCCTCATCTTGGGGAGCAGACTCGAACTATCTTGGGGAGAAAGCACGTGCCTGCAATTCGTATCGATGTTGAGCCTTCGCCACTTCCCGATTCTTGGATGTTCTTCCGTCCTTAAGGTCTTTTCCGAGGACTATGGTGGACCCTGCGGGATTGTGGACCACGAAACAGACCGGATGAAATCAGGGTTTTGGCTAGGCAAAACCGGGGCGATTCATTGATTTAGCCGGAGACAGCTCATGCCCATGATGGTCAAGGTCATCTCGAAGATGGAAGGAGCTCCCGGGGTGTTCACTGACGGGGAGGACCTGTTCACCATCAATGCCGCTCCGGGGAGGGAAGTCTACGGCGAACGACTCCTGAAGGTCGATGGTGTCGAGCATCGCCAGTGGGACCCGACGAGGTCCAAGCTCGCCGCCATGATACTTCTGGGAGGGAAGGACTTCGGGCTCGACCAGAGCTCGAAGGTGCTCTATCTGGGGGCGGCCTCCGGAACCACCGCGTCCCATGTCTCCGACATCGTGACGAACGGGTTCGTGTACTGCATCGAGTTCTCCGAGCGCTCCTTCAGGGACCTCGTCAGGGTTTGCGAGACGAGAAAGAACATGATCCCGATCCTCGCGGACGCGAACCACCCCCACGAGTACCAGCACATGATCGAGGCGGCCGAGTTCGTGTACCAGGACGTGGCGCAGAGGAACCAGGTGGAGATATTCCTCAGGAACATGGCGGCCTTCGAGGCCGGGCACGGGATACTCATGCTCAAGTCGAGAAGCGTCGATGTGAACAGGAAGCCGAGGGATGTATTCTCGGAGGTCAGAAAGGAGCTGGCCGGCTCCTGCCTCAAGGTCAAAGACGTAATCGACCTCGAGCGGTACGCGAAGGACCACGCGGCTTTCGTCGTGGAGGAGTAGTGCTCATGGCATTGATCGAGAAGTTCACCTATGTCATCGCGTTCAGGGGCGACAAGTTCGTCATGGTCCGGCACAGGGACCGCGCCTGGGAGATGCCGGGTGGGAGACTCAACCCGGGCGAGGACCACGAGCAGGCCGCCGTGCGCGAATTCTTCGAGGAGACTGGGATGAGCCTCGAGATCATCGGGAAGATCCGCATATCGAAGCCCGGCGGGAAGGTCTTCGTCGGGCTGGCTGGGGAGGCACTCGCCGGGAAGCCGGTCGAGTGGAACATCGTCGCGGTGAAGGAGTTCTCGGAGCTCCCGAAGGACCTCTCCTTCCCAGAGGTCGAGTACCGGGCAATGCTGGCACATGCGCGGAGGCTCTTGGAAAAGTATAAAAAGAGGAAGCCCATAAGCGCCACCGCCACGCCACTGAAACAATGAAATCGCTCGGAGTTAGAAAGCAATGTCAAGGTTACACTCGAGAAGGAAGGGGTCGTCGGGCTCCAAGAGGCCCCTGCTGACGGAGAACCCGAAGTGGGTCACGCAGTCATCGGAAGAGGTAGTCGACCTAGTTGTGAAGTTCAACGGCGAGGGCATGTCGATGGCCAAGATCGGCCTCGTTTTGAGGGACCAGTACGCTGTCCCAAATGTCAGGCTCGCGACCGGCAAGAGCATCAAGGCTATCCTGGACGAGAAGGGGCTCAAGCCCGAGCTCCCAGAGGACATCCAGGCGCTGATGAAGAGGGCCGTGTGGCTCAGCGGTCATGTAAAGAAGAACAAGAAGGACCTGCACAACGAGAGGGGCCTGAGGCTCATTGAGTCGAACATCAGGCGGCTCACGAAGTACTACAAGCGGGAAGGCGTCATCCCAGAAACGTGGAACTACTCTCTGGATACGGCCGCACTGCAGGTCGAGTGATTCTGCAATGAGCGGGAGCATAGCACTCCCGGACGAGTTCTCCGATAGCCTGAAGCACACGCTGAAATTAGTCAACTCGGCCTCCCAGCTGCGGGTCGTCTCGCACCACGACGCCGACGGGCTCTCCGCGGCGGCGATCATGACGATCGCGCTCTCGCGTGCGCACAAGAGGTTCCATCTCACCATCAGGAAGGGGCTCGAACCAGACGACATCGACTCGATCTCCAAGGAGGGGAACGAGGCGATCTTGTTCCTGGACATGGGCTCGGGCCAGGTCGAGGCGCTCGAGATGCTCGAGGCGAAGGTGGCCGCGCTCGACCACCACAAGCCCATCAGGAAGTCGAAGAAGGTCGTGCAGGCGAACCCGCACTTCTTCGGCATAGACGGCATGACGGAGGCGTCCGCCGCGACCATCAGCTTCCTGCTCGCGATCATGATGGACCCGTGCAATTGGGACCTCTCACCGATCGCCCTCGCGGGCATAATAGGTGACCGCCAGCACATGGGCGGCATGAAGGGGATCAACCAGCAGATACTCGATTCTGCCGTCGAGAAGAACTTCGTCGTGGTCCAGAAAGGATTGAACCTGAAGGGCCTGACAATCGTCGAGGCGATCGCGGACTCGGTCGACCCCTACTTCGTGGGTCTCTCGGGTAGGAAGGACAACGTGCTTGCGTTCCTGGACTCCATGCGGCTGCCGCCTGACACTCCGATGGGCTCGCTCGACGAGGTGTACAGGCGCAAGCTCACATCCATGCTCTCACTCAGGCTCATGGGCCAGGGCTGCAGGCCGGAGACGGTCGAGGAGCTCGTCACGGACCTCCACTGGGTACCCTCGATGAACCTGTCAGCTTCTGATCTGGCCGATCTCCTGAACGCCTGCGGCAGGATGGGACACGAAGGCCTTGGAATCTCGTTGTGCATGGGCGACCCGGAGTCCATTAAGCTCGCCGGGGAGCTCAGGCGCGACTACAACAAGAAGATCATGGAGAAGCTCGTGAAGATCGAGGCGGAGGGCGCGAGCCAGTTGGATCATGTCCAGTTCTTCCAGGCGTCCGAGCCCTCGCTTGCGGGCGCGGAGTGCGGGCTCGCTATGCAGTACATCCTCGACCAGTCCAAGCCGACCCTCGCGTTGTCGGTCGTGGACAACAAGCTCAAGGTATCCTCGAGGGGGACCAAGCACCTGGTCTCGAAGGGCCTCGACCTCTCTGCCGCGCTCAAGAAGGCCGCTGAGAAGTTCGGGGGCGTCGGCGGAGGACACGCGGTCGCTGCTGGCGCTACGGTCCAGGAGGGCAAGGACATCGAGTTCCTGAAGGCCGTGGACGAGGTCGTCGCGCTGCAGCTCCGATGATATCTCCTGATAAGTTCTCGGAAACCTTATTCTATCAGCAGGACGTCTATTCATCAAGAGTAACAGGAAGGTTGTAGTTTGCCGGACCCGTTAGATATTCTCCAAGTCAGACAGGAAGAGCCCATCGAGGAGGATTACGACAAGAAGAACGATGAGTGGTTCAAGGTCAACTACCTCGACCTGATTCAGGATCATCCCTTCACATGGATCGCGGTCTGCGACCAGAAGGTCATCGCCACCGCCCGCACGAAAGCCGGTGCAGCGTCGAAAGCGAAAGAAATCGTCGGCGAGAAGAGGTGTTCGTTCTACTTCATCGAGCCGTCGGACATCCGTATCGGTCTCAGCTGATCGCTTTCATCCAAGGGAGATCGACCTCGTCGGTCCTGTACCTCTGCATGACAGTGCTGTCCTCGAGCTTCGTCCGGATGCCGGCCTGATGCATCACCAAGCCTGTCCAGGCGATCATGGCGCCGTTGTCGACGCACAGGGATCCAGGCGGGACGAACATCTTCGCACCGCGCTCCTCGGCCATGATCCTTACCATCTCCTGGAGCCGCTTGTTCTGGACCACGCCCCCTCCGAGAAGGACCTCGTCCTTCTCCACGTGCGCCATTGCTCTCTCAGTGACCTCGACGAGCATCGCGAAGCAGGTCTCCTGCAGCGAGAAGCACAGGTCCTCCAAGCGTTTCCCATGCCCGTGAAGCTGGATGGCAGCTGTCAGTATCCCTGAGAACGCGACATCCATCCCCTTGACGCTGTACGGAAGATCGATCAGCTCCTTGCCATCCCTTGCGAGCTTCTCCAGCTGGGGCCCGGATGGGAACGGGAGGCCGACGCTCCTGCCGAATTTGTCGATCATGTTGCCGATCCCAATATCCAGGGTCTCTCCGAAGACCCTGTATCTTCCGCCCGAGTACGCGATGACCTGCGTGTTCCCTCCCGAAGCATAGAGAAGCGTCGGGTCTTTGCATCCGGTGACCTTCCTGCCGATCTCCAGGTGCGCGACGCAGTGGTTCACGCCAACGAGGTCGACCCCGAGCGTCAGAGAGAGAGCCCTGGCAGCGGTTGCAGCGGTCCTAAGGCAGGGTCCGAGACCCGGTCCCTGCGAAAAGGCCACCAACCCGATGTCGCGGTACTTTATCCCAGCCTTGGCGACCGCCTCATGCATGAGCGGGACCGCGTTCTCTGCGTGATGGTTGGCCGCTTCCCTGGGGTGGATGCCACCCTTCGAGCCGTCGATCATCTTCGAGACGTTCGCCATGACATTGCAGTCCTGGTCGACTATCCCGATGCCGATCGTGTGCGCCGTGCCCTCGATGCCGAGACAGATCATCGAGCCACCTTATCGCGTGGAGGATAAAAATGGATTTGTGCCTCGACGGGGCCGACCTGGATCAAAAGGCGATCGTTTATGGCAGCATTTGCCGCTTTCTCCGGGATGCTACTGCCAGCACGATGGTTGCCATGAGTGCGAACGTCACTAGAGGTAAGGTGCTGAATTCGGGTATCTGCGTCCTGTCGAACAGAACATCGGATGGCGCTGTCGTGTTCTGGGTCCACTGCCAGCATATCAACGCCCCGCTCGGGACGGAGTAGACTGATGTGAGATATTGCTTCGTGAAGTTCGTCTGCTGGTCGATGGTAATGTAGGACCAAGTGCCCGAGACGCATACGCTGCCCATGACCGTTATCGGCGCGAAGGTTGTCGTGCTGACGCTCCGGAGCCAGAAGACATATAGATCGCTTGTCGAACTATCGAGGGATATCGTCGGGTAGTAGTCGCCGACGTTTAGCGGCTCGAGCGGATCCGGAAGCTCCAGGCTAGGAGTGAATGTCGTCAGACCAGTGTTGTTGTGCGAGTAATGAAGCCTTGGGATCGAGAATCCGCCCCACTTGTATCCATTTCCGTAGACGACATGCACGACTCCCTTCCCGTCAACCACAACCGAGGGCGGTGAGTTGTCCGTGTTGGCTTTGCTGCTCCCACCTGTTGTAGGGAATATTGTCGACTGAACCGACCAAGTCCCTGTGTACTTCCTCGCTCCGACATTTCCGTTGTATGCATATACCGTCCAGACGTTGCTTCCGGACCCTGCGGGGACGATCGAACCTTTCACATTGTCTGCAGCTGCGGCGACCGCCAGCATCTGCCCCGAGAACACCCATGAGATCGTGCTGTTGACTGTGGTGCTCTTGAAGACCGAGAGCTGATAGGCTGCAGCCAGAGTGCGGTTGCTGGACAACACCCAGAGATAGCCGTTCGAATCCTTGCATATGTAGGTGTTCTTGCCGGCGAGGGCGAGAGTCGAGGTCTTCAAGCCAGAATCGCTCGCGGCCCATGAGATCGAGTGCGCCAATGCGTCGACAGTCCCCACTTGGACGAGTACCGCATTCGTTGCCGTGGAGGTGTCGCCGACAGCGTATACAGTGCTCGTCGAGGAATCGTACCATATGGAGGTTTCGTTGACTCCTTTGGTGATGAACACAGCTCCGCTATAGATCCAGGTCTGGCCGTTGTCCACGCTGTACTTGTAGACTGTGCTCGTCCCGTTGTAGAAGAAGCTCCAGTAGTTCGTGCCGTCGTAGAACGTCTTCCTCTGATAGGACATCGAAGTGGCATATGGGGAAGCCGAGGACGGATCGACTATCCAGGTCAATGGCGATGCGCTTATCGATGCCGGATCGAATGTCGCGAGGTCGCTCCGTCCGTTCCAGGTGGTTGTCTCGACGATGAAGTCTATGTCCGAGCTGCCGCCGATGCTCGC
>JBGOXV010000020.1:0-14719 GCA_041479325.1 Thermoplasmata archaeon | reverse complement strand
TGCCTTGAGAAGAGCGTTGAGGCCGTACAGGGAAGCGATGAGCTCCTGCCCGTTGTCCTCGGCCCCTCGGCCATAGATCTTGTCGCCGATCACTTTCGGTTCGTACGGGGGATACTTCCATGCGCGCAGATCTCCCTCTGGGACCGTGTCCATGTGGGTGACGACCCAGATGTTCTTGCTCGTGGTTCCTTTCAATCGCACGATGATGTTTGGTCTCTTGCCCGTGGGGACGCTGGGATCCTTCGATTCGAGGACGTCGATAGACTTGAAGCCGAGCTTCGAGGCGAGACCAACAAGAAACTTCCCCCTCTCGGCTTCCCCGGGCCCCTGATTCTCTGGTCCAACGGCATTTATCCTGATCATTTCGCAGAGGCTGCTGATCATCTGGTTCTTGTCCTCTGCCACGGCCTTCTTGAGAGTCCTGACATCCATGGTATCAACCCGAAGAGGTGACCCACGGTAACGGGTCCGACGATATGCAACTTTTGATTCGAGGGCCCAGATCACTTTTCGACCATCATCGCGACTGCGTTCCCGCCACCGAGGCAGAGCGTCGCGATTCCCCGCTTGGCCCCTCGTGCGTTCATCGCATAGATCAATGTCGTGAGCACGCGCGCGCCACTGCACCCGATCGGATGACCGAGGGCGACTGCGCCCCCATTCACGTTGAACCGGGCCTCAGGCACTCCGAGCACGCGCATCGTCGCCACTGAAGCCGTGGAGAAGGCTTCGTTGTGCTCGAACAGGTCGATGTCCTTGATCGTCAGATGGTTTCTGTTGAGCAGCTTCCTGACCGCGTGGATAGGAGCCTCCATGAGCAGCTCAGGCTTGACGCCCGTGGTCACGTAATCCACTATCTTCACCAGAGGTTTCATCCCCTTCTGCTTGGCCAGGTCGGAGTCCATGACGACCACGGCGGCAGCTCCGTCATTTATGCTCGATGAGTTCCCCGCCGTCAGAATGCCGTTCTCCTTGAACGCCGGTTTGAGCTTTGCGAGCGCCTCAAGGGAGCTGTCCTCCCTCGGTCCCTCGTCCTGTGATATGATGACCTTGTCCTTCTTTGAGACAAGCTCGACTGGTACGATCTCGTCCTTGAAGGCTCCGGATTTCATGGCCTGCACAGCTTTCTGATGGCTCCAGAGGGAGAATTTGTCGGCATCCTCCCTGGTGATGCCGTTCCTCTCTGCGACGATTTCCCCGGTGTTCCCCATGTGGTAGTTGTTGAACGCTTCCCAGAGGCCATCCCTCACCATGGCATCCACCAGACTTGAGTCGAACAGCTTGTAACCGAACCTCGCCTTCTCCAGCAGATATGGCGCGTTTGTCATGCTCTCCATTCCACCTGCGACGATCACCCGCTCCTTGCCCGCGAGTATAGCATCTGCAGCTAGCATGACCGCTTTCAGTCCGGAACCACAGACCTTGTTGATAGTGAGTGCTGACACCTCATCGGTGAGTCCGCCGTGGAGTGCCGCCTGGCGCGCTGGGTTCTGACCAAGCCCCGACGCTATGACATTTCCCATGATGCATTCCTCGATCTCCTTGGCCTCTATCCCGGCCCTTCGGACCGATTCTCTGACCGCGATAGCACCGAGCTTCGTCGCACTGAGGTCCTTGAGGCTCCCTCCGAACTTTCCCACAGGCGTTCGCGTTGCACTTACAATCACGGCTTCTTTCATGCATTACCACCGACCCAGCACGGAAGAAAAGAGGTGCGTGAGCAGATGTCGCAATGATTTCCCTGAGCGTATTTATAATTTGTCTATGTCTACCTTCGACATTCGCCGTATCGGCTTGTGAAGGTGACGCCGTGAGGCAATCGGTGGCTCGTACCATCCTGGCTTGAGCGATCTCTTGAGCCTCCGGTAGATCGCAGCCGAGAGCGGGGACTTCGAGCCACATCTCTTGCACCGGAAGCCCTGACCTGCCCCCATCGAGCCCATCGATTTCCCGCATTTGCTGCACACGGGATTCCGGACCTTTCGCACGTCCTCGACGAGACTTCTCACGGCCATCTTCTCGACGTTCAGGCTCCTCGGCGTGTCCCTGACGGACCCGAGAAGTGTGACCTGGTCTCCTGGCAACAGTCCTCTCGCCACGGACCGGAATTGCCTCGATGGTTCGTAGAAGGCAGCATCTATCTCGGCACCGTCTGAGACGCGGACGATCACGTGGCCACCATGGATGGTCTTCGGAGGCGCGGACACGTGGACGCGCACGCGAGCCGATTCCCATTTCCGAAGCGAGGCGATGGACCGCTTCATGATGTGGTCCTCTGTTGCCTGGTTGGTGAGGAACATCAGCCACCTATCCTGTTCCTCCCCCCGTATCATCGCCCTGGCCTCCAGGAGCTCCGCGGACGAATCGCCCCGGATCCCGAACAAGATCGGGCACGGCGAGCCAGGGGTTATCGCGACGTGGTCATTCTCATAATCGTAGTTGTTGAAGGTCTTCTTCGTTCGCTTGTCCATCCGGATGACGCTACCGGGGTCGATTGTGCGCAAGGTGCCCCAGCGAGAAGGAGCCCTGTAAGCAATGACCTCCCAGGTACGGTCCCGTGGCCTCCACGACATCGCCGCGGAGGCCCCGATCACCCCTCGGCCGGACTTGTACCTCCTCCACACTGCACCCGAGCCTTCGAGAAGCTTCTCGACTTCCGTCAGTGACACTAGGCCCCGGACTGCTCTCCAGTAAAGCGAAGGTGGTGGTCGCGAGTTAGACGCAACGATGCCCGGATTGGTCTTGTCGCACTCGAATCTTGCCACCTTCTCGAGGACCTTCGATGCCCTTGACAGAACCTCGGTCGGGTCCACTTGGCGGCCTCTGGCATAGTACCTGATCGCAGAACCGTTCAGCGAGCCGCACACTTTGCTCCTCCCGATGCCATTGCCCATCGGCAGGCAGATCGCGGCGTTGCCCCTGGTCTTCCAGGGGATGTTCGGATTCAACCTGACGAGCCTGGGCAGACCTATCAGGTCGAAGTCCTCGAGCTCCTCGAGCATTAGGGTGGCGAGATAGGTCGTGCACATCCCGTCAGGGGAGTCGGTGTCGTCAAAGGCTAGGAGCGTGCAAGGCACGAGGAGTCAATCGCAGGACTCACAGAAAAGGGTTATCACGGCAGGCCTGGGGACAAAGAACTGGCCAGCAGAACGAGGGACATCGTGTCCGGGTCGAGGCGAAGAACTGCCGTCACTGTGACCCTCTTTCCGACATAGCCCGCCAACTCTGTGTAATCCGCCCTGAGCAGGACGCTGTGTTTGATCTCAGGGTCGGAGAGTCGATAACTGCCAGTCACCTCTCCGGAAATGACCACACCGCATGTTTTGAAGCTATCACCCTCGAAGAGAGCCCAGTTCTGACAGAGCGCCTCCATGGACAGAACAGACTCGGCCTTTCTCGAAAGGGTTATACCATCACTCGTGGAGAACAGGATCGGAGATGATCCAGAGCTCGAGACCTCGCCCTGCACGCGAGCCTCATCTCCTATAGAGAGGAAGCGGCTGGGCTGCTCGCGAAGCCCTGGATCGCAGTAGACTCGCACCGTGGCCCCGTCCGTGACGTCCGCAAGGACTAAGCTCTCCGCGCCGTCGTCTCTGAGATACATGTCGACGATCACTCCAATCAATACGACGACAGAGCCATCATCGAAAGAGAAGACCTGCCTTATGGGCACCGTCGGGGGGGATGCCGTCGAGACGAGCAGGAGCATCGAGCTCAGAAGCAAAGCGAGGATTGCGACGAGGACTCGATGATCGAAGAGAAGCCTGCCACGCACATTCCGGCACGAGGAGCGGACATCCACATTGGTTGCGCTTACCTGTAGCCAGCCCAAGCATAGGAAAGGAATTTAACGGGAACCGGTCTATCGGGGGCGGTGAGACAATGCCCAGGGACTTTATCACGGAATACAGGCTGGAGATCTCCGCACTCCTGAGCTTCGTTTTCGGCCTTCTCTCCGTCATTGGCCTGATCGGCGCGCGTTACATCAACATCGACGGGAAGAACGTCACATTCAAACTTCCTTCAGGGATGTCCTTCCTCCTCGACCTGATACAACCATTCGGGACTTGGGTCACTTGGATCGCGATCATAGCCCCGATTGGCTTCATCGTCTGCATCTGGTGGCTCTACGATTACATCAAGAAGGCCAGGAAGCTAGCCAGCCTGATGGACACCCCGAGCAGGGCCAAGTTCGTCCGGAACATGGACGACATCGAGTATCTCGCATGGGTCCTTCCGAAAAGGTTCGAGAAGAAAGTGATCGAGAAGAAGCGGGAGTTCAAGCTCTAGCGGATTCCCTTGAGCAAGGGGGCCCCCTTCTCTTCCGATGCAGACTCGATCTCTGAGCCCTCCCCCTCGACGGGTTCTTCCTGGCTTGAGAGGACCTTGGCGGGGATTGATTCTATCCAACCTGATATCTTCTGGCCGTCCTCGGGTTTGCACATGACAACGACACGGATCGTGTCATCCATCACTTTCGCATCTACATCCGCAATCGAACGAACCCTGGCAAGTATATTGTAGGACTTATCAATGAGAGGTAACACCGCCTCAACCCGCCAAGACCTACCCTGGACAAGGGCAATTCTGTCTTTGAGGAGGTTCAACCCCTCACCCGTCACGGCTGAAATGAATATCAGATCATGCTGACCCAGGAGTGGAGTGACTGCAATCTTCAGTTGCTCATGTTTAACTTGAGAGATTAAATCAATCTTGTTTCCGACAATCAACAAAGATCGTCCTTCAATCCTTGGTTGAAGAATATCCATTGATATCATCAGTTTTGACTTGACGACATCTTCATCTTCACTTGAATCAAACATCAGAAGGATGAGGTCAGCATAGAATATCTCTTCAAGAGTTGAGTTGAATGCATCTACAAGGTCAGGTGGGAGATCTTTGATGAATCCTACTGTATCTGTCATCAGCACGTTCCCACTGACTCCAAGCACCTTTCTTGTCGTCGTCGACAGTGTCGAGAAAAGTCGACTGTCGACTTCTACTGAGGCTCCACAGAGATTGTTCATTAGAGCGGATTTGCCCGCGTTGGTGTAACCTGCAAGGGAGACCAGGGTGTATCCCGAATCTCTCCTCTTCGTTCGAGTGACCTCGCGTTGTTTCGATAATTCTTCTAATCGTTCCTCGATTTGACGCGCATGACTCTTTGCATGCTCGAAGTAGACGTCTGTCGCATAGGCGCCACCTGCCAGGAACCCCGGCCGATCCCCGCTCTTTGCCTTGTGGATCCATTCTCTCAAGAATGGAAGCTCATATCTCAATTTCGCCAAGGTGACTTGGGCGATTGCCTCAGGTGTGTGGGCATGATCAGAGAAGATCCGTAGAATCACACCAGCACGATCGATGCACTCCTTCTGGAACTTCATTTCGATGTAATGATGTTGTGATGGTTTGAGGGATCCATTCACTACAATCATATCATATTCGAATTCCTTTAGTTCCTTCAGTTCCTTCTCTATCTCGTTGATCTTGCCTGGACCAAGGAAGCTCGCTTTGTGAGGGCGAGTTCTGTTCTGCAAGAACTCCTTCACCACCTTGACTCCCAATGTATCTAGAAGAGAACGGATTTCCTGGGTGTCCTCCGTCAGGCTGAAAATGATGACCTTCTTCATGAGCGATTAATGCTTAGGGGTTCTTCGATGATAATGGTATTTGCGACGATTCCACACGATTTCTCGCTCCAGCAACCTCGGCTTCCGTTGGAGCACTGGAAACCATCTGAAGGGCGTCCCCTCGTAGACGGGTTCCATCGGAAATGGAGGGGTCCCCCTTCGTCGGTGCACCCGGATGGGCATCAGGATTTTTTATTCGGCGCATCACATTTTCATACTCTGCTGGCTCGGATATTTCCGCAAAATTCTTGGCCTGCGGGAAAAATGAAATCGCACGATAATATTAACGCTTAAGTAGACTGCACTGCATTCCCGAATTTCCTTGGTTTCATATGGATTCCGCGACCGGCTTCCATAGGAAACATGGGGTCGGGAATGAGCTTTTTGGTCGTCCGAGGGAGCTAGATGCAGGATACGATATTCCAGCAGTATATCAAGACCAAGTCGATCTTCAAAGGCGATAGAGACATACTGCGGCCTTCCTACATCCCTGACATCCTGCCCCACAGAGAGGAGCAGATCAACCAACTGGCATCCATCCTCGTTTCCGCGCTCGAAGGGCAGAGGCCGTCGAACGTGCTGCTGTTCGGCAAGACGGGCACGGGCAAGACCGCCTGCATAAAGTACATCGGCAAGGAGATCGAGCGTGCCGTATCCAATCTCAACAGGGTGACTTTCATCTACATGAACTGCGAGGTCGTCGACACGCAGTACGGGGTCCTCCAGAACATTGGAAACAAGTTCATCGAGAACTTCGACGAGCGCATCCCGTTCACTGGTTGGAGCACCGAGAGGGTGTACAACATCCTGAGGGAAAAGATTGACGAGGAGAAGAGGGTCATCGTGATCGCCCTCGACGAGATCGACAAACTCGTCTCCAAGAGCGGTGACGATGTCCTTTACCACCTGTGCAGGATAAATGAGGACCTCAAGTGTGCCAAGGTGAGCGTCATCGGGATATCGAACGATCTGAGGTTCATGGAGTTCCTGGATCCTCGGGTCAAGAGCTCGCTGTCAGAGGAGAAGATGGTCTTCCCACCGTACAATGCAGAGCAGCTGAAGGACATCCTTGAGCAGCGCAGCAAGTTGGCGTTCGATGAGGCAATACTCGAGAGCTCCGTGATACCGCTGTGTGCAGCGCTCGCCGCGCAGGAGCACGGGGATGCAAGAAGGGCCTTGGACCTTCTCAGGGTTGCTGCGGAGATTGCGGACAGGAACCATGTCCCAGTCGTGACCGAATCCGATGTCATCAAAGCCAAGAACAAAATTGAGCTGGACTGCGTGACAGAGGCAATCAGGACTCTTCCAGTCCAATCCAAGCTTGTCCTGATGGGGGTCCTGCTGAACGACCAGCGGGGAGACGGGAAGCTGACGACGGGAGACCTCTATGAGACTTACAAGGAATTGTGTCAGTGCACCTCGATGGCCATACTGACACAGCGGAGGATAACCGATCTCATCTCTGAGCTCGACATGCTCGGGATCATCCATGCAAGGGTGAAGTCCTTTGGCAGAGGTGGAAGGACAAAGGAGATCGAGCCGAGCGTACCAGTGGAGGAAGCCAGGCATATCCTCGAAGAGGATGAGATACTGAGCCAGCTGAAGAACTACAAGCTGAGATATCAGACCACTCTGATGTGATCGTCAGATAGTATCTGGAGGACTGGGTGGAGGCATCTCCTCCTGTTGGGGCGGCTCATTCTGCTCAGGCTGTTTGGCTTCTCTCGCTTTCAAGCGTTTCTCCCTGATCAATAGGAGGATGTCCACTGCGATCGGAGACAAGATGATCAGTGCCATGGAGATATAGAGATCCGTGACGCTGTTGGCAGGCGCAGGGCTCCCCAAGGAATGAGTGGACCAGAGTTTCAACAAGCCAAACCACGGTATCTCGCCCCTCGCCTCGCCCACGACCCACTTGAAGTCAACAAGGGGCGCATACCCCCATGTGATCTGGTCCGTTGCCTCGTTGTGATCTCCTTTCGTGATGAACCCAGACTTCAGACCGCTCCCCTGCAGCTCGAAGAAGCGTATCGTGCTCGCGATGTCTATCTGGACCATCCTGTGGTTGTAGCTCACGTTCTTGAGCGTCAATGTTCCCGTGAGATGATTCCATGTGTCGTTCGCGGGGTAGGTCGACCAGGCGGATACCGGTGCATCCTGGAGCGACGCGGACCTGTAGCTCAGTCCGTCCGCGTTCGGTTCGAGATATATCAGTGCGCGGTGGATTATGGGCGTGGCGGTTTTTGAGCCTCCTTTTTCATAGATGATCACGTCGCCAAAGTCGCCGTAAGTCTTGTGGCCCGTGGAGAGGCCCTCTACGTAGGTGATGATGTCAATGGCGTGATTGACCTTCTTAACCAATACGAGATCCCCTGTGTCAATGGCACCGATATGGCTTGTGTTGTCATCTCCATGCATCATGCTGTTGGATTCCACAACGACGAGGGGTGGCCACAAACCAGAATATGCGAACATCGCGAGAAGGATGAAGACCACGAACAACAGCGCGATTCCAGCATCCCGCAGGAAAAGCACCAGCTGCCCGCGTGGCTTCTTCGGGGTGATGGACGCACCCTCTTCCCTGTCCATAGCGCTAGGAGTGAGGGTCCGGTATAAAATGAATATGGCTCACCCAATGCGTCGGTGTCAGGGCATCCAGATGCACCCACGCCATCGACTTCATGCACAGAAAGTTAGAAATGGCCCGAGCGGCTTGAGGCGGTCGAGGCTGTCCTTGGCAGGTCACAGGAGCGAGAGGATATCGAAGGACCAATACTTCATGAACATCGCGATTGAGGTCGCACGCAGGAGCACATGCACCCGGCGGCAGATAGGAGCGATCATCGTGAGCGATGTTGGGGAGATCAAGAGCACAGGGTACAACGGGAATCCCAGGGGCCTCCCACACTGCCATGAGATTGGATGCATAAGGGACAAGCTCGGGATAGCGTCCGGGACCCGCATGGAGACTTGCACCGCGGTGCACGCAGAGCAGAACGCCCTTATCCAAGCGGGTACCAACTCTTTCGGATCGACACTGTATTCCACCATCGTCCCGTGCCCGATATGCGCCCGGATGATCCTAAACGCGCAGATCGCCCGAGTGGTCTATATCGGTGACTACTCCGACCTCGCAGGGATCGAGCTCCTGAAGCAAGCTGGCATAAGGCTCACCAAACTCGACAAGAAGCACTTCGCGGCGAAGCTTGGAAGGTGAGATGGACCAGCGATTGGTCATTTCTCGTCCCTCATCGGATTCATGTGCTTCTTGGGCATCGTGTTCGTTGAATGTCGAATCCATCCGATGATTCGCCGCAGGCTATGAACCCAAAGTCTATTTATACGGAAATCCGCATCAGCAAAGTTGGAGTCGCTGGCATGGGCAAGGCCGAGATACTCATCGACATCAAGAAGGCCGAGGAGAAGGTCCGCGCCATGTCACTCGACGCTGAAGACAAGCGAAAGCAGTTGCAGGCGGAAGGCAAACGCCGGGCGCTGGCGATTGTGGACGCCGCCGAGGCCTCGATGAGGGCCGAGGGCGACGCCAAGCTTGCCAAGGCGAAGGCCGACATCAACGTGCGCAAGAGAGTCATCATGGATGAGGGCGCAAAGAAGGCCAGCGTCCTCGCGGCCGAGGCACGCCAAAGGATGAGGAATGCAAAGGAATTCGTCCTTTCGGAGTTTGAGAGGGCCGCGGATGCTTAGGCCTGAAGAGATGACCCGGGTCGTGATTGTTGGGTCGATTGACGGCATCGACGACAGCATCGAATGCCTCTTCGAATCGGGTGCACTGCACCTCATCGATTTCACCAAGCAGGACGAGGATTTCAAGCTCGGGCGACCGCTCGCGCGCGCCTCGGACGCATCCCAGAAGCTCGTAAAGCTCAGGTCAATGATAAGATCCCTCGACCTCGAGGACCTCGAACCAGAAAGGATATTCTCGGTTTCAGAGATCGAAGCCAAGCTGGAGCAGGCCCTTGTCACATTGGACCTGAACACCAGTGGCAAGGTGGAATCTCGTCAGCGGATACAGGCTCTGATACGCGAGAGGGAGGGAGAGGTCAGCGCCCTCTCGCCGATCAGGTACTTCGCGATACCGGTCGAGGACTACGATGGGTTCGAAACCATCACGCCGATTGTGGGCGTCTGCAAGGAGGACCCAGAAGGGGAGCTCACTGCCAAGCTGCCCAATCTCGAACTGTTCAAGAAGGCCGGCAAGGGCAGCTTCTTGGTGGCGGTCTTCGTCCACAACGAGGAGAAGCAGGCCGCCATGAAAGTGCTCTCCGCGCACGGGTTCAGCGAACTGAAGATCCCGAAGCTCAAGGGATTCCCGGAAGAGATCATCGCGAGGAACCTCGCTGAAATCAAGGATTTGGAGGCAGATCTGTCGCGAATAGATAAGGACCTCTTCAAGATCAAGAAGAACTTCGCAGATTTCATCATCGCCTCGGAGGAGAACCTTTCGATCGAAGTGTTGAAGGCCGAGACCCCTCTTCGAATAGCAGAATCCGAGAACTCGTTCGTGATCGACGGATGGGTTCCGAAATCATCAGTTGAGCGACTGGAATCCGCACTAGTAGGACGATGTCGTGGTTCGGCCTACTTCGAAGTGATCCCCCCTGAGAAGGAGGAGGAGCCCCCCGTCAAACTCAAGAACGCGGGACCCGTGAAGCCGTTCGAGATGCTCGTCAGCGTGGTGTCAACGCCGAAGTACGAGGAGATCGACCCTTCGATCGTGATGTTCATCGTGTTCCCCCTGTTCTTCGGGTTCATGCTGGGAGACCTGGGATTCGGAAGCGGATTGATTGCAGCGGGATTGCTGACGCGATGGAAATTCAAGGATACGCCAAGCATCAAGCAGTTCGGGACAATCGTGTTGGCTGGGGGACTCGTTGCCGCTGTATTCGGACTGTTCGTCTACGGGGAAGCGTTCGGGGTTCCGTTTCATCCTCCGCCTGCGAGCCCAGACGAGGTCTCATGGGCAACCATCGTCAACATCCCGCTCACGCCGCTCATCAACAAACTGACCGACATAAAGGAGATGCTGGTCATCTCCATCGTGGCAGGATGGGTACATCTCACACTCGGACTGCTCTTCGGTTTCGTGAACAACTATCATCACAGCAGAAAGCATGCATTGGGCAAGATTGCATGGATCCTACTGCTCTTCGGGATATTCTATGAGATGATGGCGGTCTCCAAGTACCCGACCAGCACCAACCAGTTCTTGAACTCGACCCTGTTTGCCGTCTTCCCGAGCATCACGACCAGCGTCATAGGGACGACGGTGTCGTACCCTGCGGTGATGTTCGTGATCGCGGGGATCATTGCACTTATTTTCACTGAGGGACCGCTCGCCTTGAGCGAGGTCCTCAGCATGTTCTCCAACTTGGTATCGTACGCCAGACTTGCCGCACTAGCGGTCGGCAAGGGTGCCATGGCACTCGCCTTCAACTCGATGCTCTTCCCCATAGTCTTCGGTCCGAACATCATTCTAGCGATCGTGGGTGCTGTCGCCCTCGGATTCACCCTGTTGTTCTTCGTCTTCTTCTTAGGATCACTTTCAGTCGGCATACAAGCGGTGAGGCTGAACTACGTCGAGTTCTTCCTCAAGTTCTTCGAGGGAGGAGGCACGGACTTCAACCCTCTGAGGTACTTGAGGAAACACACGACCGCAGCGAAATAAGGAGGTACGAAAATGGTAATGGATACAGGAACAGGATTGGCGCTCATCGGGGCGGGCCTTGCGATAGGAATCGCAGGCCTGGGCACCGGGATCGCCCAAGGCCAGACAGGAGCGGCAGCCGTGGGGGCCACGGCCGAGGACCCGAAGATGTTCGTGAGAGGCATCGTCTTCATGGTAGTTCCAGAGACGATCATCATCTTGGGCTTCGTCGTAGCCTTCTTGCTCATCGGAAAAACGTGAAAGACGAATTCGAAGGACAGGTCCGCGGACGAGGCGTCCAGGGAGGAGCTGAGAAGCTATGGGGCTTGAGAAGGTAATCCAAGACATCCTGAAGCGTGGTAACGCGAAGAAACAGGAGATACTATCGCTCGGCGAGAAGGAACGGGACGATCAGATAAGAGCGGCCGAGAAGAAGGCGCGAGAGGAACACGTCAAAGCATCGGCGCGGGTCGAGGCGGCCCTATCCCAGATGGAACAGCAGGAGTTGTCGAGCGCCGAGCTTGAGGCGAAGCGCGTGCTCCTGGAGGCCGAGAGAAAGGTCATGGAGGAGTTGAAAGAGCAGGTGTTGGACGAACTCTCTAAGTACCCAGCTGACCGAAAGAAGAAGATGTATGCCAAGCTCGTGGACAGTGCCAAGAAGGAGCTGGTCAGGGGTCTTGTCTATTCGAACAAGGCGGACAAGCCTCTGCTACAATTGCCAACCGGCATGACTTACGGAGGAATCATCGAAGGCAAGGGCGGGTTGGTCTTCGAGACCGAGGACAAGACCGTGAGGCTTGACTACCGTTTCGAGAGCATCTTGGACGATCTGTGGAACGCAGAGATGCGCGAGATATACACGAAGCTGTTCGGATGAGGTAGATGATGTTGTTCGCAGGGTCAGGAGGGAACTACGCCTATTCATGCGCCCGGGTGAAGGCGAAGAAGCGCTTTCTGCTGTCCCATGACACCTACTCGAGGCTCCTGGTCATGGACGTGCATGAGATCGGCCGGTTCCTTGGTGAGACCCAGTACAAGGAGGAGGTGACCAGGTTCGGGTCCCGATACTCGGGGGCGAGCCTGATCGAGGTCGCGGTCACGAGGAACCTCGGCCAGACTTACATGGAGATCCTGGCCTACACCACCGGTCACCTCCATGAGATGGTCGGGTACTACCTCCACGGCTGGGACATCTTCAACGTCAAGACCATCCTCAGGGGGAAGGTCAGCCACGTCCGCGACGACGAGATAATCGACACGCTCGTGCCAGCAGGCTCTCTGTCTGAGGAGTATCTCAAATCGGTCGTCGCCTTGGGCACGCTGCAGGAGATCATGGATTCGCTTGCCAAAGTGCCCGCTCTCAGGATCGAACCGGACATCGCTAGAGACGTCATCGACACGGGCAGGCTGGCAGCACTCGAGGACTACCTCGACAAGAACCGCTATTATGACATGCTAAAGGCCGTGTCCCCAACGAACAAGGCGGACGCGCTCCTGAGACAATTCCTCCGGAGGGAGGTCGACGCGACCAACCTCAAGGTGCTGCTCAAGATGAGGGCAGACAGGTTGCCGGAGGAGCAGATCGCGAAGTATCTGATACCTGGTGGCATGGAATTCACTCTGGAGGCACTCAGGGCACTCGCATCGGCAGAAGGCCTATCACCCATCCTGGACGAGCTGGAAAACTCGGACACTTACAAGGTCATGAAGCCAGCCATTGACCGATTCAGGGAAGACAAGAAGCTCTCAGCCTTGACGATCGCGATAGACAAGGCCGCACTGAGGACGAGCGAGAAGTTCGCGCACTTCTACCCTCTTTCCATCCTGCCTATAATCAACTACATGATACTGAAGAAGGCCGAAGTCGACAACATAAGAATCATCGCGAGGGGCAAGCAGAGCGCTCTCGCATCAAAGGTAATAGAGGAATTGCTGGTGGTCTGAATGGAGATCGCAGTGGTCGGTTCGGAGGAGTTCGTGACCGGGTTCAGGCTCGCCGGCATCCGGAAGGTGCAGGTCGCAGCCGACGACAAGGCCCTCTTAGAACTGGTGGTGAAGCTGATGGACGAGCCGGAGGTCGGCATACTGGCGATACACACTGATGACCTCCAGAAGCTTCCCCCACAGCTGCGCGCCAAGCTGATGGAGAGCGTCGACCCCGTGGTCATCCCGGTAGGAGCGGACACGGGGGACATGAGGGACAAGATCCGGAGAGCAATCGGCATCGATCTTTACAAATCGAAGTGACGGAGAGGTTACGATGGCAGAGCAGAAGAAAGGTAGGGTAGTGAGGGTCGCAGGTCCGGTCGTTACAGCTGAGGGCATCTCGCCGAGGATGTATGATGTCGTTCAGGTCGGCGGCCTGAAGCTAATGGGGGAGGTCATCAAGCTCGTGGGCGACAAGACGATCATCCAGGTCTACGAGGACACATCCGGCGTCAAGCCAGGGGAGGAGGTCCTCGACACGGGCGCTCCGCTGGTCATGGAACTCGGCCCGGGACTCCTGTCGAGCGTCTACGATGGAGTCCAGAGGCCGCTGCCCTTGCTCAGAGAGATGCAAGGGGATTTCGTCTCGAGAGGTGCGAGCGCCCATGGCCTCGACCTGAAGAAAAAATGGTCCTTCACCCCGAAGGTGAAGGCTGGAGATGTCCTGTGTCTTGGAGCGATCGTGGGTGAGGTCCCCGAGGGCAACATCACGCACAGGGTGATGCTTCCGCCAGGGGTGAAAGGCAAGCTCAAGAGCATCGAGGAAGGGTCCTTGACGCTTGAGGACCCCATCGGAGAGTTGGACAACGGTCTCGAGGTCAAGATGATGCAGAAGTGGGCAGTAAGACACCCCAGGCCCTACCTCGGGAAGCTGATGCCAGACATACCGCTGGTCACCGGGCAGAGAGTGCTTGACATGCTCTTCCCGCTCGCCAAGGGCGGGACCGCCGCCATCCCTGGAGGGTTCGGGACCGGGAAGACGGTCACGTCGCAGCAGCTATCGAAGTGGAGCGACGCGCAGATCGTGGTCTACGTGGGCTGCGGGGAGAGAGGTAACGAGATGACGGAAGTGCTCACGACCTTCCCGGAGCTGGAGGACCCCAAGACCGGCAAGCCGCTCATGGGAAGGACTGTTCTGATAGCGAACACGTCGAACATGCCAGTGGCCGCAAGGGAAGCTTCGATATACACCGGCATCACGGTCGCGGAGTACTATAGGGACATGGGCTACGACGTCTCGCTCATGGCAGATTCGACCTCCAGATGGGCGGAGGCCTTGAGGGAGATATCGTCCAGACTCGAGGAGATGCCGGGCGAGGAGGGCTACCCGGCATACCTTGCATCGAGACTGTCAGAATTCTATGAGAGGTGCGGCCGAGTATCAACGCTAGCCGGTGGAACGGGTTCCATCTCCGTGATCGGAGCGGTCTCTCCTTCC
>JBGOXV010000019.1:0-14773 GCA_041479325.1 Thermoplasmata archaeon | reverse complement strand
TGGCCACTCTCTTGTCGCGAATACCCTTAAATACGGACACCTTTTTGAAGGTGCGAAAGCTGAGGTGGCCCAGCTCGGTAAGGCGCGAGCCTGGAATCTTGTGGCTTTTGCCAGCGAGCTCGTGGCGCTCTGCGCCTCGGGAGTTCAAATCTCCCCCTCAGCGCCTCTTGTATTGGTAGCTTGAATGATCCCAGACGAATGTCCAACCACGGATTGATCGATGTCCGACGAGGGAAAACCCTGGACTCATTCTGGCTTGGCAATTGGGAGCCGAATGCCCCCATCTGACATGGGTTCTCTGGACATCACGCGCCTCGTTGGACTTACCATGGACAGGCCGCGAATGCGCAGCGTCAGGAACAACCAGGCCAAGAACAACGGCGAGTACGAGCTCTTCGCAAGCACCAGCAAGAGTACGACAAACACCAGGAGGACTCGGTCGACAGGCCACCTGAATCGGAAGCTGAGGACCAGTGCGGCCAGAACACAGCCCATGCTCACGAGAGTATAGAACCCGCTGCCAGGAATCAACTCTCCAAGAAGTGATCCCCCAACGGCCATCGTGCCTCCACTTGCGCTTCCGGCGGAGTAGACGAACGTGGTCGAGTCCATAACGCTCACGGCCCCGAAGGGCACAATCAAGGCGGTGGCGATCCCCGCGCAGACCCCGAGGCTAGCAAGAACCCTACCGAATCTGTGCCAATCCTTCTCAGAAATGCTAGATCTCATCCCGTACAGCGCAAGGACCGCGAATGGCACAATTGCGAATATCTTTGTGAGTGACGCGAGTCCGAAGAGGACCAAAGATAGATGCTCCTTCTGAGCAAAGGGTTCTTCGCGCACCCTCACTGCGGCGCAGACCAGCAACAAGGTGAGACTGGTATTCGTCATAGACATGAAGAGGACGACCATGCCCGCGGCGGGGAGATAGTAGCGCCAGTCGATCTTCAGCACACCCCGAAGAAGGTACAGGCCGATAGAGGCAAAAACGACATTGGCAAGTACGAACCACAATGGCAGCCCGGCAAAACCTAGAAGCTTGTAGCTTCCCGCATAAACGATCAGGTCAAGGGGAAGGTAGTTGTACGGTCCATAGGACCAGGTAGGTTTGTGATCCCCTCCGCCAATGATCGAGAAGTGTCCCATTTCATTGAATCTCGGAACTACGGGCTCTCTGTAGGGGTTCGTGCCGTTCAGCATATTGACGACAGCCGCGTCGACCGCATCATCGACATCTGTCATCTCTGCCAAGTAATGGAAGTTCGACACGTAGTACGCGACATAAAGCGAGAACATTATCCATAGAACGACCATCACAGCAATGCGATGCTTTTTCACCCATAGGGACAAGGCACGGAAACTCTGGAATTGCATCTTGAGCATCCAGACGACGACGAGAGCAACGATCAGCAGGTTGTAAACAATGTCAATCATGTTGCCACGACGTTCTGGACAAATCCACGGATCCCCTTCATGCGAACGACGCTCAAGTCGTCGTGCGAAAGCACTCGATAGACTGGTGCGCTCACATATCTGCAGGCGATATATATGTTTGCTCAGCGAGGCGGTGTCGAATAATCCACACACATATTCTGCTCAGCCTCTTCCTGTTCTTGAGAGTCCTCACGGCTCTTGGATTCGACACCTACGGCCAACCCCTTCCCGCTCTTCTTGCCCTGCGAGGGACCACGGGCGTGGAGGCAGCCCGAAGCGAGCGTCCTGATGACTCGATCTTCTCGGCAATGGATGTCAGCCACAACCGGACACTGACCTATGACCTTTCTCTGCGCAGTCATTTCAATCCGCTTGAGTTGAATGATGGGTTCCCGACAACGACCCGCTTTGTTACCACCAGTAGTTGATGCCTACGACGCACTAGCTAAATAGTCTCAGGACGATGAGGAAACGAACCTCCTATGGAGGTTCCGCCGGAGGAGTGGATGATAAAGGTTCTGCACGTCGACGACGAGCCCTCGTTCCTCGAACTCGTTTCATTCTTCCTTACTCGAGAAGGGGATTTTGAGGTCGTAACATCGGTCACAGCCCAAGATGCTCTGCAGAAGTTGAATGAGCACAGGTTCGATGCGGTTGTCGCGGACTACAGCCTCCCTGGAATCAACGGCATCGATCTGCTGAAAATCCTGAGATCTCAGGGGAACGACATTCCTTTCATCCTCTTGACGGGGAAGGGCAGAGAGGAGGTAGCCGCCGAAGCGCTAGGCAGCGGTGCGGATCTTTATCTCCAGAAGGGCACCAACCCCAATCTTCAGTTTACCACCCTGGCGCATGTCATCCGTCAGTCAGTCAGAAGGAGACGGTCGGAGATTGAAACACGAGAGGCGGAGCACTCTCTTGCAGATGTCGTCAACAGTATTCAAGACGGCATCACTGTTCTGGATAAAGATTTCACCATCCTGAGAACCAACCCCATGACGGAGAAGTGGTATGCGCACAGCGCCCCTCTCGTGGGTAAGAAGTGCTACAATGCGTACCAAGGCCGAGACGATGTCTGCCCGAATTGCCCGAATCGCGAGACGCTTAAGTCAGGCAAAGCCTCCAACGAGGTCGTCCCGAAGCTCGGTCCCAAGGGGGAGGTCATAGGCTGGCTCGACTTGTTCAGCTTCCCCATCATGGACCGCAAGACCGGCGAACTTACCGGGGTCATCGAATATGCGCGTGACATCACCGCTCGCCGGAAGGCGGAGGATGCGCTGCTGGAGCGCGACATCCAGCTCAAGAAGTTGCTCCTCCATGTGCCCGGTATGATCTACCAGTTCACGAAGAGGCCAGATGGAGCCTATTGCGTTCCGTTCACAACAGACGCCATCAGTGGAATTTTCGGTTGTTCACCGCAAGACGTACGCGAGGATTTTTCTCCCATAGCCAAAGTGATATTGCCCGAGGATTTAGATAGAGTAGTTAGTTCCATTGAATTCTCTGCGGAACACCTGACGCTCTGGCAATGTGAATATCGAGTACGGATTCCCGGCAAGTCAGTCAGATGGGTGTTTGGCCAATCGACGCCCGAGAAATTGGAGGGCGGCACCATAGTCTGGCATGGCTTCAATACTGATATCACCGATCGCAAACTGGCGGAGGAGATGCTGAGGACGAGCGAGGAGAAGTACCGGCAGCTTGTCGATCTAGCCCAGGAAGGCATATTGATGACTGACGCGGATGCGGTTATTCGGTTTGCGAATCCGAGGATGGTTGATATGCTAGGCTATCGCGCAGACGAGATGGTCGGCAAATCAGTTTTCCAGTTCATGAATGAGCAGGCTTCCGAGCTAGCGGGGCGCAAGTTCGAAGATAGAAAACGGCGGGGGCTCACGGATAGGTACGAGCTTGATTTTCTCAGAAAGGATGCGGCCTTGGTACGCACTTGCTTAGGAGTGACCCCGATCAAGGACAAAGACGGTGGTTTTTCGGGTTCTCTTGCAGTTGTCACTGATGTCACGGATCGCAAGAGATACGAGGAGGCCCTGGAAGTCGCCAACCAGAAGCTCAACCTCCTGGGCCATGTGACCAGGCACGACTCTATCAATCAGCTCTCGGTGCTGATGGGATGGCTCGAGATCGTCCAGGAAACCGTCACGGAGCCTCCGGCCAGCGAACACCTAGCAGCGGCTCATAAGGCCGCTCTGGCGATCCAGAAGGAACTGGAATTCACCGCCGACTACGAGTCGGCGGGCGCGGAGAGCCCCAAGTGGGTGAATCTCGATAAGGCATGCAAACAGGGCATCTCGGATCTGATTCCTGAAGGGATAGTCGTGACTATCAGCTTGGATGGAGTTGAGGTCATTGCCGATCAGATGGTGGATAAGGTGTTTCACAACCTTGCCGACAATTCGGTGAGGCATGGCAAGCACGTGACCAAGATATGGGTTCACTATGAAGAGTCCAAGAATGGCCTCACCGTGATCTACGAGGACGACGGTGCAGGCATAGCGCAAGCTGACAAGGAGACATTGTTCCAGCAATGCGAGGGTAAGCGCACTGGCCACGGACTCCACTTCGTCAAGGGTATACTGGGCATCACTTGTATCACGATCAGGGAGACAAGCACCCCTGGAAAGGGGGCCAGATTCGAGCTGTTTGTGACACCTGACAATTATCGGATTGTTCGGTAGCACGGCTGATGTCCATCGCATTCTGGAAACAGATGGGACAGGGTACTCTAACGCCTCGTCCTGAACTTGCCTTCGGCGATCTCGAGGTCCTTCTGCGTGTTGATGTTCCAGAAGCTCTCAAGTTCAGGGTCGACTTCCCTCAGCTTCTCTTCCGGGATGAAACTGAGGTCCAGTTTGTCGAAGGCGTTCTGAGGGCTGCCGTCCCCGTTGCTAACGACCTCCGTGAATGCGGCCAGCCCCGACTGTCTTTTGTACATGCCATGGAGAGGTTCGTAGTGAGTCTTGCCGGTCTTCGGCACGATGCCATCAGCACCATGCACGCTGGAGACGATAAGCTCGCAGACCTTGGGACTCAAGAACGGGGTGTCGCAGGGCGAGAACAAAACATACTGTCCCCTCGCGGAAGAGAGGACCGGGATGATTCCCCCCAAAGGCCCTAGGCCGGGGGTCTCATCCTCCACGATGATGAATGGCTCCCCCAGGGCCTCGGCATAGGTCTTCGCCATGCCTTTCGCGACTGACACGATGACCTCGTCGATGAGCCCTTCCATGGCTCTCCGGACGTGGATGATGAATGGCTCACCGCCTAGCAGAATCAGTCCCTTCTCATGACCCATCCGTGCGCTCCTGCCTCCGGAGAGGATCGCGCCTGTGAGCATCGCCGGGGAAACAAACTAGAGTGTAATCAAGTTACCTGACCCGCCCGCCGCAATAATCGCAACATCCATAGGGGGACAAGGTATTAACGGTACGGGGAGCATGGCGATGAAATGTCCGAATTGTGGTGCGAGCAATCCTGAAGGAGCGAACTACTGCAGTCACTGCGGCAGAGACATGGCACCACGCGCCGTCGAACCTGCCGATGTCAAGCAAAGGCGGTGCGTAGAATGCGGGCGCCCGATTGGCTGGGACGCCTTTGTCTGCGCGTATTGTGGACACGACTATAGATCTAAGTCGAAACCTGGAACCGAAGGGTACCTAGTGACAGGCGCCGTTCTCACGATAGTGGCTGGGATCCTGTCCGTCCTGTTGTTGACGTTGATTGTCGCTCAGGCGGGTGACATGACCATTGAGGGTATGACCCTCGTTACTATCTCCGCCGCGTGTTCGATCCTGGGTGCCATAGGAGGATTCGCGGCCCTTATGCGCAAGTGGTTCCCGTTTGCAGTGTTGGGAGCAGTCTGTGCGATATTCGGCCCCGCGTTCTTCTTCGCCATACCAGGACTCGTGCTCATAGCCACCTCCGCTTCCCGATTCAAGGACTTCGAAAAGCCTTCGGAAGTGCCGCCATACCGGCCATGACCACCGGATGACGTCACAAATCAGTCCTCCGGAAATGGTTAAATGATAACGATGCGTTGAGTGCCCAGTCAGGGGCTCTTCATGAAGTGTCAGTTCTGTGGAGCGGAGAACATCCGGAGCCACGGGCCATGCCGCATATGTGGCAAGGCTCTTGGGGTGGTTGGACCTGGGTTCAGGGCGAGGGATAGCATCACCCCGAAGCCGGCGGCCCCCTTGACACACGACGTGAGATTCGCCTCTCGGACCGAACGGCTCACGACTGAAGAGATTGCTCGGGGAATGCGGATGGAATATACGCAATGGTCCACGGATTCCACGCAGAAGATCATGGAGAGCATGCAGGAGCTGCTTGCTGCCGCTCGTTCGGATAGGTTGGATATTTCACACCTTCTCGACAAGGCTATAACCATTGTCCATCAGCAGTTCAGGCTCAGATGGGTAGCCATCGGTACCAGAGGGGAGAAGGACGGCCTGTATCGGTACAACGCGTTCGCTGGGCTCAGGGAAGACGCCGTGAAGGCACGGCAGCGCGAGACTTTCAAGCGCGAGGACTTTGATGGGATTGGCAAGTACCGGGGCAGGTCGATAAGTCACCAGACCATGCTCTTTCTCGAGGAGGACAAGCCGTACACAGATGGGGCAGAGACAACCTTCAACAGGCCCGCGCTGATGAATTCGTTGCGTCGCTCCTCGGAGGACTGCCTCGAGGCTGACTACTTGGACATCCACATATTCGGGGGGAAGGACGATCTTCTGGGTTGGATCGAGGTCTCTGGGACCCTCACGGGGAAGTTGCCCGATGTCAGCGCGATCAGGTGGATGGAGCTGATCGCCTCGATACTCGGGGTCGCTCTGATCCGCCGCCAAGGCAAAACTTGAACGAAGCTTTCGAGTAGAAACCTGGTCGAATGGTTTGCTGCCGGCATAGGAGGTTGCCACAAGCGAAAGGTTCACGGAGCTTATCCGGACTCCCGATCCAATCCATTCTGCACTTTCATTCCATCAGGCTGCTACGAATATTCCGCAAAGGTTATTATCAGTCACCCATTTCGCAAGGTCAGCGGAATTTCCATGGCGAAGATCACGATGTCTCAGGGGGCCGGCGGTGAGCGGATGCAGGAGTTCATCCGCGAGTTCGTGCTCAAGGAGCTCGACCACGACTTCGGAGAGATACCTCTGGCCGCCTTGGACGATGCGGCCATCGTGGAGGGCATGGCCTTCACGACCGACTCGTACACCGTCAAGCCACTCTTCTTCCCCGGAGGGGACATCGGTGTGCTTTCCGTGGCGGGGACGGTCAACGACCTCTCGGTCATGGGCGCCACCCCGGTGGCGCTCTCGTGCGCTATGATCATACAAGAAGGGTTCCCAGGAGAGGACTTGCACAGGATTATGAGGAGCATCAGCGCGACGGCGAAGAAGGCCGGCGTGAGGATCGTGACTGGAGATACCAAGGTCGTGGAGAAGGGAGCGATCGATGGGCTCTTCATCAACACAAGCGGGATGGGCAAAAGGTCGAAGGCACTGGATCATGACATCAGGGAGGTCAGGAAGCGCAGAAGGTTCAAGTGGAACTGGCCGAACGATTCTGCCGTCGCTTCGGGTGATGTGCTCATCGCGTCTGGGTCGATAGGGAACCATGGCGTGGCAATCCTATCCTTCAGGGAGGGATACGGTTTCGAGACGACGGTCAAGAGCGATGCCATGCCACTGAACCATCTGATTGCCGTCGGACTTAAGGTCGGCGGCATCACAGCGATGAAGGACCCAACACGAGGCGGGTTGGCGAACCTGCTCAACGAGTGGGCTGACAAGTCGCATGTGGGCATCGTGGTCAGGGAGGAGGACATCCCGATCGACAATGCAGTGCTGTCGGCTTGCGAGATGCTGGGGATAGATCCGCTCGAGGTGGGGAACGAGGGGAAGGTCATCATCGCGACAGTTCCGGAGAAGGCCGATGCCGTTTTGAAGGCGATCAGGGCCAGGCCAGAGGGGAAGAAGGCCAGGATCATCGGCCAGGCGACGAAGGATGTCCGAGGTGTTATGATGGAGATGCACACCGGCGGGAAGAGAGTGATCGAGCCTCCGGTCGGGGATCCAGTGCCGAGAATCTGCTAGATTTCTCGATCAGGGGACTATTGAATCGGCGTTGGCTCATTTCATCGGTTGGCGGATGACAGTCTTAAGCTTCTCCGGCTTGGTTCTTCGTGGATCTCCGAGATAGATCTCGTGGTGTTTGCCGACGATCTTGTGCCCGCTCTCAAGGATGAGTCTGTGAAGCTTCTCGATATTAGGTCGTTCCTCCGAGTACGGTCCAATGTGCATCATCTGGGCGCTCAACCCTTCCTCGAACTCCTCGAGCCTCAGTTTCGGTAGTCCCGGCAGCTCCTTGTCTTTTCCCTTCTTCTTGAGCTGGACAATCGTGTCGTCCACCACCTTCTTTGTCACATGCTTGGGCACCATGATCATCGCGGTCCAGCTCCACTTCCCCTTCACGCCTTTCAGGAAATCCGCAGGGTCATCGCTCCACCAGAGCGACTCAAGAGGCATGACGATGAAGTCTTTGCCTTTCGCGCTCTTCTTGAGGGTGAACTTGGCGGTGTACGCCACGGAGTAGAGGGCGCCTATCGCATTCATGTAGTCCTTCGAGGTGTTCGGATCTCCATGTCCATCGACCATGAGGTAACTCATCTTGGGTACCTTGACCAACACCGGCTCCTTGGCTGATGGAAAGTACAGCTCCTGCAACTTCTTGCTCAGGTCCTTCTTTGCCATATCATGTCAACTCCTTCTCTATCCGGTCGACTATCTTCGGCAGCGCCTTCGCCACCTTCGGGGTGAGCCTCTCGGTCACATTGATCAGGTCCTCGGCCTCAATCGCGTAGAACACGACCTCCCTAGGCATCTCCTTCGGCACGAGCTTCCTCCCCAGGGCGAGGGCGGTGGCGATGTTGATTCCGTGCGGAGACGATCCATGGATGGATTTCTCGAAGTCCTTCTCTTCGAGGATGTGTAGTTCGCCGGGCTTCCCCTTCGTCGTCTGGATCGCGTCTACTATGATCACTTTGTCATATCCTCGGACGACATCAAGCAGCTCCAAGCCGCTTGCCGCTAACTCTTCAACATGTATTCCTGGCAGCTTACGCTTCATGAGTTCGCGGGCGACATGGATTCCAACGCCGTCATCGGAAAGAATCGGGTTGCCCACGCCCAGGACAAGGACTTTCACGGGAATCGGAAAGGCCTAGGTCATAATAATCCTGACTGATTTCTTGGATGCGCTTGAGTCAGCCTTTGAGTCGCTCCTGAGAAGGGAGTAGAAGGAGGCAACCTCGATTGCTCAGAAGGATTTGATGGAGGGGGATGTCTTCCCCCTTCGAAATGGTTCTAGAAGTTTCTTCGTGTCGCGAGCACAGAGCCGTCCTTCCGCCTCACCGTGACCTCGAGCGCCGGCCCGCCGTCCAGCGAGTGCGTTCCGCAGGAGTTGCACGGGTCGTAGCACCTGAAGGCCATCTCGACCTTGTTCAGCAGCCCTGGCGAGACCATCCAGTCCTTGATCAGGCCCTTCGCCACCTTCTGTACGCTCGTGTTGATGGCCGCGTAGTTGTTGGTCGTCGCGACGATCATGTTGATCTTGGTGCAGAGGCCGTTCTTGTCCGAAGCGTAATCGTGGATCAGGGTGCCCCTCGGCGCCTCGACTATCCCCACGCCCTCCTTGGGCTCCTTGTATGGCCCGCGGATGTCGCTGCTCGTGATGCTCTTGTCACTCGCCAGCTCGAGCATCCTTTCCGTGGCGTACTGCAACTCGATCACTCTGGCCCAGTGGAACGCCAGCGTGTGGTGCACGGGTCCCTTGACCCCCAGGTCCTGTACGGTCTTCCTGAACGCCTCGTACTCCTTCTGGGCCAATGGCGTCGTGTATCCTTGGGATACATTGATCCTTCCCAGCGGTCCGACCCTGTACATGCCGCTCGTCGGGCCGGCCACGAATCCCTTCCACCCGATCTTCTTCAGGTAAGGCATCTTCATGTAGGTCCACGGCTCGACGTGCTCTGCGATGACGTCCAGGTACTCGCTCGGCTTGTATTTCAGGAGCTGGTTCCCGGTCTGGTCCACCACTCTGATGTCCCCGTCGTAGAAGTTGCTCTTGTTGTTCTTGTCGACCATGCCCATGTAGTAGGTCTCGAGATAATACAAGTCAGGGTTGAGTATCAGGTTCAGATAGTCCTTGTTCCCGAGCACGACATCGTGGAAGAGCTTGATGGTGAACTTGCCGAACTCGACGCAGCTTTTGGCCATCTCCTCCATCTTGACGCGCTCCTCCTCGCTGATCTGCTTCGATACCCCACCAGGCAATCCGAACACCGGGTGCGTGGCCCTTCCGCCGACGATCTCCTGGACCTTCTGGCCATAGGACCGGTGCTTGATGACCTCGGCTCCGATCGGCACTCCGACGGCGTCCACGACGCCCAGGACGTTCCTCGTGGCCGACGGCGAGGACGGCCCCAAAACGAAGTCTGGTGCTGCAAGCGCGTAGAAGTGCGCGATGTGGCTGTGGGTGTACTGTCCCATGTAGAACAGTTCCCTCAGTTTCTTGGCCGTCGGCGGGGGCTCGGCGCTGAACACCGCGTCGAGCGCTTTGGTCGACGCCAGGTGATGGGCCGCAGGGCACACTCCGCATAGCCTGTTAGTCAGCACGGGCAGTTCCATCACGTGTCTGCCCATGCAGAACCTCTCGAAGCCTCTTAGCTCCGGTATCTGCAGGTAGGCGTTGTCCACGTTGCCCGCATCGTTCAGGAATATCTCGATCTTGCCATGGCCCTCGAGCCTCGTTATGGGGTCGATCGTTATCCTCTTCTCATTCGTCTTGACAGGCGTATCGTTGATAATCGGTCCAGCCATCTAGATCACCCCTTAATCTTCTTCTCGGTCACGATCCGCCTCAGCGGGGACTTCGGCAGTGTGAAAGCGTAGAAAGTCCCCAGCGGGTCCTTGACCTGCATCATCATCGTCATGATCTGTTCCTCGCTCATCTGAGCCTCGTGGTCAGTGATGTTCAATATGGACGACAGCGCGCTCAGCATGCTCGATCCTTGGTCAGTCACACCGGAGGTCGGTCCCATGCAGCCTCTGCACGGCATCTGCGCGTTCGGACACATCGCGCCGCACCCCGCTCTTGTCGCAGGACCGATGCATATGAGCCCCTGGTCCAGAAGGCACTTCTTCGGGTCAGGCGTGATCTCGTAGGCCTGGTAGATCTTGTCGATCCTCCTGCCCTTCTCGACCCTCTCCCTCTTGCACTCGTCGCAGAGAGTCTTGTCCGAGGCGATCACTGTGCCTTTCGGGGGCAGCGGTGCACCCGTGGTGACATGCTTCGCCACTGCGTCCACCGCCATCGCGATGAGGTTGACCGTTGGCGGGCAGCCCGGCATGAAATAATCCACGTCTACGATCTGGTCAAGCGTCTTGACCGAGTCCCAGAACTTGGGCAGCTCGAGATCGCCCTCCTTCGCCTTGTAGTGTTCCTGGGGTGTGACGAAGTTCGGGTTGTCCGTCGACGGCGTGTTCTTGTAGACCGTCTCGAAGATCTCCTTCTTGTTGGTAACGTTCGCGAGCCCAGGCGTTCCCCCGAAGCACGCGCACGATCCGAAGGCTATCATGACGACGGACTTCGCCCTGAGCATCTTCGCGATGTGCTCGTTCTCGCTGTTCCTTATGGCGCCGTTGTAGAACGAGACCGTGATGCTCTTGTCGGGCATCGCCTCGATATCCTTCACCTTCCCATCGAACCCGATGGGCCAGAAGACGACGTTCGCGATCGCGTGCACGTCCAATATCTTCGCGTCTATGTCCAGGAGCGCGACATCGCAGCCTCCGCAGCCCGCTCCCCAGTACTGTGCGATCTTGATCTTCTCAGCCATCTCAGCTCACCTCTCCGTCCCCTGCCTTTCCCTTGACGGCCGCCGCCATGTACTGTGGCGACCGGCCCTTCATGCCAGTCAGCTCGACCAGCCTCCATCTCTTGAGGGCTATGATGTGCTTGACTATCTCTGGCTTCGCGATCCGCGTGGCGTCGTGGAGTTCGTGAACAGTCTTCGGCTCCGTTTCCATCTCCTGGAGCAGGAGGTTCCTCTCAAGCTCCACCGCGGCGGCCTTCTGGACTATGAAGTCGTACCTCGGTTCGGTGATGGGGTCTCCGAACACGTTCCCCGTGGTCGTCAGCTGCCCCTTCTTCCCCAGGAGCCATCTGACCCTCTCGCCATCGACGGTCCTCAGTGCCGCTAGTATCTTGGCCTCCCTGTGAGCCGTCATCATTCATCACTCCTGGCCATGGGCGAGGGCCCGAGTGCCTTGATCGTGTTGGTGAACTCGATGATGGTCTTCTGGAACTTCTCCCCCTCGCCTGCGGAGACCCACTCGAGCCTCAGCCTGTCGGTGTCGAACCCGAACTGCTGTATGAGCATCTTCAGGAGCGCGATCCTTCTTCGCGTCCTGTAGTTGCCACCTATGTAGTGACAGTCCGCTGGGTGGCAGCCAGCAACGAGTATGCCGTCCGCTCCCTTCTGGAAGGCCCTGAGGACGAACTCCGGGTCCACTCTCGCGGAGCACATGACCCTGATGGTCCTGAAGTAGGGTGGCATCTGGAGCCTGCTGACTCCTGCCAGGTCGGCGCCCGCGTATGAGCACCAGTTGCAACAGAACACCAGTATCTTCGGGTCGGGTTCCTTGCCACTGGTGGCATGAACCATCGTCTGCTGTTCCGCCTCGCTGCTCATTGCTTCACCTCCTGCTTCGGCTTGTCAGATTCGAGAGCCGCGTCAATCATCGCGTAGATTTGTGAGTCCTTATACCCTTTCTGGGTCAACGCTCCAGAGGGGCATGCGCCCACGCACGCGCCACAGCCCTTGCACAGGCCCACATTCACGTCGACCAGCTTCTTGTTGGCATCCTTCTTGTCCTTCACGACATCGAGCGCCTTGTACTCGCAGATCGGGACGCATATGCCGCAGCCGTCGCACAGCTTCTCGTCTATCGCCGCGACGATGCCCTCGGCCTCGAGCGTCTTCTTCGACAGGACGGTAGTGGCTCTCGACACTGCGCCCAGAGCCTGCGCGATGCTCTCATCGACGAACTTCGGCCCGTGCGCGAGGCCCGCCAGGTACACGCCCTCTGTGGCGAAATCCAGCGGCCTGAGCTTCATGTGCGCCTCCAGGAAGAAACCCTCCTTCGTGACTGGCACTTTGAGCATCGGATCGAGCGCCTCGGCGTCGTGCTGGGGCCTCGTCCCGGACGCGAGCACAAGGTAGTCCGTCTTAAGGAAGATGTCCTTTCCTGTGTCCTCGTCCCTCACAGTCACCTCGAGCTTCCCGTTCTTCTCCTCGACCTTCGGCTTCTCCTTGTCCTCGAACCGGATGAAGGTCACGCCCTTGCTGGACGCCTCCTTGTAGAACTTCTCCCTGAACCCGTAGGTCCTGATGTCCCTGTAGAGCACGAAGACCTTCGCGTTCGGATCCTTCTTCTTGATCTCCAACGCCGCGGTCATTGTGCCAGTGCAGCAGACCCGGGAGCAGTTCGGGTGCTTGTCCTCCCTGGACCCGACACACTGGATGAACACGTACTCATTGCCCTTCGCCTCGTTCTTAGCCAGCTTCTCCTTGAACTCGAGCAGGGTCATGACGTTCTTGTTCTTGCCGTACAGGTACTCGCCCTCTGGCTTGTACTCCTGGGCACCTATGGCGAGAATGACGACTCCGTGGTCTATCTGCTCTCCGCTTACCAAGGTCGTCTTGAAGTTCCCGACATACCCGTCGATCGCCTTCACGGTCGTGCCGGTGTAGACGGTTATGTTCTTGTTCGCCGAGATCTCCTTGTCGAGCTCCTTGACGAACGCGACAGGGTCCTCGCCAGTCGGTAGGTAGTGCAGCTTGGGCGCGTTCCCGCCCAACACCTTCTCCTTCTCGACCAGGTGGACCTTGAAGCCCTGCTTCGCGAGCTCGAGCGCGGATGTCATGCCTGTGACGCCCCCGCCTATGACCAGCGCCTGCGGGTTCACGCTTAGCTCCAGGTTCTGCAGCGGCTCGAGCAATCTCGACTTTGCGACCGCCATCCTCACGAGGTCCTTCGACTTCTTCGTCGCTGCCTTGGGCTCGTGCATGTGTATCCACGAGCACTGGTCCCTGATGTTGGCCATCTCGAACAGGTAGGCGTTCAGACCCGCCTCTCTGATGGTGTTCTGGAACAATGGCTCGTGCGTCCTCGGGGTGCAGCTCGCGACGACCACCCTGTTCAGCTTGAACTCCTTGATCTTCTCCTTTATCTTCTCTTGAGTGTCCTGGGAGCAGGTGTACAGGTTCTCCGCGGCGTAGACCACGTTCGGGAGGGTCTTGGCGTATTCCGTGACCTCCGAGACCTTGACCACCCCTGCGATGTTGATGCCACAGTCGCACACGAAGACCCCGATCCTTGGCTCCTGTCCCTCCACGCTCATCTCCGTCGGGTACTCCTTCTTCGTCACGAGCGTTCCCCTGACAGTCGCGATCTCGGTGCCCGCCTTCGCGGCCGCACCCGACGCCTCCGCGACGGTCATCGGGATGTCCTTGGGGGCTGAGAACGCCCCGCTGACGAATATTCCTGGCCTCGACGTCTCAACAGGTGTGAATGTCGTGGTCTGGGCGAACCCGTCGTCGTTCAGCCTGAACTTCATGATCCTGCTCAGGTTCTCGGCGTCCGCCGGTGGCCTCAGGCCGACCGCGAGGACGACCATCTGGAACTCCTCCTCCTTCGGCTCGCCCTTCTCGACGTACTTGAGCACAAGGTTCTTCGTCTTCGGGTCCTCGACCACGGCCGCGACTCTTGACCTGACGAACCTGATACCGTACTCGTTCTGGGCGCGGTTGTAGTAGTCGTCGAACTCCTTACCGAACGCCCTCATGTCCATGAAGAATATGCTGGGCTTGATGTTCCCGCCGTGCTCCTTCGCGATCACAGCCTCCTTCATGGAATACATGCAGCAGACACTGGAGCAGTACTCGTTCCCGCAGTGCTCGTCCCTTGATCCGACGCACTGGATGAATGCTATCTTCTCGGGTATGTCGCCGTCGGAAGGCCTGAGCACCGTGCCCATGTACGGCCCCGTGGCGCTGAGCAACCGCTCGAACTCTATGCTCGAGACGACGTTCTGGTAGGCCCCGTATCCGTACTCCGTCTTCAGCCTCGGGTTGAACTCGTCGAACCCTGGCGACAGTATGATCGACCCGACCTTGACCTCGAGGACCTTCTCCTTCTGGTCGTACTCGACGGCCTTGGCCTTGCACTCCTCAGCGCATATGCCGCAGCCGATG
>JBGOXV010000018.1:0-14857 GCA_041479325.1 Thermoplasmata archaeon | reverse complement strand
GTCTCGAGGCACTCCATGCTCTGTTGGTCGATCAGGTCTTCCTCGCTCTTCTCCAAGAATCTCAGTCGCGCAACCGCCATGCAAACACCTCCTCGGCAGATTCGCCGAGTCTGTCGGCACCGTGAGGCGGAGGTATTTGAAAAGGATTTCTCTCCTCGAAACGTCGGAAGAAGGATAGTCGCAGGATTCCATCTGGATCATGAGAATACCCGGAAGGACCTAAGATGTGTGCTTTGCGGCATGAGAGAGATATCTATGAGATCGATGTGCGAAGCGGCGCCTACGGCGAGAGAAGATGGGTGATAATGCCCATTGCAACCTTCGTGCTGGTCCTGTTGGCATCAACTGGGCTGTTCTTGCGGAATCAGTTTTCGGGGTATTGGTACATCTTCGCCATATTCGCTGCATCAGGCATCCTGCTGATGATCCCGATCATAGTAGGGAAACTGAAGCGGGGATAGAGGCAGATTTGTGAGGTTCGACCGCCTGAGGGACATCTGTTCTATCGCTCCGACCTGATCTCCGGAGGAACCAGCTCCTCCATCTTCTTCTTGAGTTCCCGTTTCGTTCTGATCCTGACATAGATCGCAGCCACGATTATGAGAAGCAGAGGCCCCATGATCGCGACACAGACCGCGCTTCCGAGCCAGGTCTGTTCCCAGGGAAAGACGGGTTGCTGGATATTCGCCGTGTTCCCGGCGAAATGATTGCTCGCGAGGCGGATGTTGTTGGATTCACGAACGGTTATCCCGTAGAAGTTGTCCCTGATCGTGTTGTCGTGGATGTCGCATGTGGCCGAGCCTATGATCGATATGCCGACCGAGGAGTTTGCTATCCAGCATTCATAGACGTTCGCGTAAGTGATGTTGTAGAGCGCGATGCCGATGCTGGAGTTGTAGAGATAGACGTTCCTTATCACGAAGTGCGCGTTGGAATCGTAGACCGCGATGGCGGTCGACACCAGTGGGCCGCCGATGTACCATCCCTCGATGATGTAGGGATCCTTGGAACTGCCCGATCCGCTGACGACGCCGTTCGTCTCGTTGAACCCGGAGTCACCTACGATCCTTATTGCCGGCCTGTCATGGTACGTGAATGAGGAGCTCGCTCTCGCCCCTGGAACCGGAGAGAACGAAAGGACCAGGACTGCTGAGACTACCGCAAGGACGGTCAGCATCCTGAGCACCGGGACGGACATGTGATCACGTCAGGAAATCCTCCCGTTGCTCATAAGGTTTCTTCCGGTGGGAACGGAGACGGCACATGTTCCGGGGGCCCGCGGCTACCTGGGCGCGCCAGGGTCGGGACGCTCTTCCCTGACCTCATGCACGGGGGCAACGACCCCAGGCCTCCTTCTGAAGAGCATCCACAAAAGGACCACGACGATGCAAGCCAGCAGCAATGCGGTCGCGCCCAAGGCATAGGTCAGCACGGAGGTGCTCGGTTTCACTGGCTCCGGGTTGATCGTGACGACCATGGTCACGACCTTGCTCCCGAGCGTGACTGTGATGATCGCGTTGCCGCCCGAGGTCCCCGAGTAGAAAGTGGAGATAGAGTTCGATTTCAGTGTGAGTGACCAATCGCCCTCTCCAGTGGAAGACCAGTCGAAGGTCGCGTTGGGCACGAAGTTGCCGAAGGCGTCGTAAGCCCGAGCCTGGATGTCCATGAAGCTCCCCGTGCCCATCACCAGTACCGCAGGGCTCAGGACCACCGACGTCACGGGCCCTGGGATGACGACGACCTGCACCGTGGCCTCGACCCCCCCGCTGGCGACTGTGACGACGCCAGTACCGACCAGGTACCCGGCCTGGAACACGATCCTGGACGGGACCCCGGATGGCAGCAGGCTGCCGACAGTTGTTGTCCATGAGAAGACCGTTCCGGGCAGCTCGTTACCAAGGCTGTCGTATCCGATTGCGGTAAGCACCGCAGTGGCCTGTGGTTCCAGCCGCAGCTCTGATGGTGAGATGGATATGTTGAACAACGCTCCCGGGAGGACCGTGACGGCCGCTTCAGCTGTGAGGCCCGCGTAGGTCGCCCTCACGAGCCCCGCCCCAGCAGTGTTGCCAGAGGAGAACATCCCGTCCGACCCGATGCTCCCGACGGTCGAGGACCAGCTGATCTGCCCGCCGGAAATGACGTTCCCGAACACGTCCTGCGCGGTCGCCGAGAACGCCAGGGACTGTGCAACGCCGACAGAGGCAACATTCGGCGTGACGGCGAGATCGTACGGACTCCCCGGAAGGATTTCGATAGAGGTGCTGGCAATCTGGGAGCCGACCGAGACCGTGATCGTCGATGTTCCCGAGACCAGGCCAGCGACGAACATCGCCTGCTCTCCCCTATCACCGACCTTGAAGATCGTCCCGGCGCCGCTCTCCACCGACCAGTTCAGCGTCTGGTTGGTCAGGAGATTGCCGTACCGGTCCTGGACAGACGCGGAGAGCGTCCTGCTGCCTCCGACGACGACGGAGCTTGATGGCGGGGTCAGAATCAGGTTGGACGGGTCTCCAGCGCCAGTAAATCTGAATTCGGTGAGTCCTCCCGTGTTGTCGGTCACGTAGAGATATCCCTTCATGAGCGCCGGAGGGTTCTTGGCTCCGTACGGGTGGACAAGAAACGAGGCGCTTGCGTTTCCATGTGTCGAATTCAACACGTAGAGGATGCCGTCCACGCCTGTGGTGAAGAACGACCCGCGGTCCACGACCAGCGTGGTCCAGAGGGTCACCGTCGGGCGGTGGCTCCACAGGGTGACGCCTGTGGTGCTGTTCACAGCGGCTTCGATGCTGCCGGATACATAGAGGACACTATGAGAGAAGGCCAGCTGTAGCTGACGGGAGCCGTCGCCCAGTCTATTCTTCCAGATATGGCTGCCGGTCACAGAATCCAGGGCGTACACCGAACCGGCCTCGTCGCTGAAGAACACTCTCCCATTCCCTCCGACGATGGGGCCGTCCACCGGCGCGTCCACCGGGACCTTCCAAGCCAAATCGCCGTCCAACGACACGGCGACCACTTCGCTCGCATGGGTCCCGGCCATGATCAGGCCGTCCACCATGCTCGGGCCGATGTCGACTTCGCCGCCCAGCCCGATCTCCCAGAGAGGCGTTCCCAGGCGCGGGTCCAGCGCGTAGAGCATGCCCGTCAGATCAGTGAAATACAGCACACCGTGCTCGAGAACCGGTGCCCCAAACCCCGCGTCCCCAACCGGGTGGAATGTCCACTCGATGAGTCCGGTCTGGGCGTCAATCGCGCTTATGCATTCGAATCCTATCCCGGACGTGTACCCGATGTACAGGACGCCGCCCCCGATCGTCGGGGAGCTCATCGAGCGGCCCGCCAGGCCGAGCTGAGACTGCCATAGCTGTCTCCCCGTGATCCGGTCGACCGACGTCAACCAGCCGTTGACGGACCCGTAATAGACCGCCTCTCCGGTCACGACAGGGCTGCTGCTCTCGTAGTACAGGACGCTGCCTCCGTAGGTCCAGCTCTTTGACATAGGCAGAACGAAGCTTGACGGTGCCGCGCCTGTGCGAGCGCTGTCGCGCTGCGAGGTCGGCCAGTCATCGGCTGGAGGTCCCGGCAGCTCGACCGAGAACACGACATGAGCGGTGCCGTTGACGTCACGGGTCGAGGTCGCCCTGACGCCGGTCTCATCTATCACGCCGGGTCCCGCACTTGTCGGGACCGTCACGGAAACCACCAAGGTGCGGTTCCCGAGACCGGGTACGGGCCCTGTATCTACCACCCCGTTCCCGTCGGTGTCTGTGAACGGTGTCACGCCGTCTGCCTGCAAGAGCGATGTTGCCCACCCGAGCGACGAAGTCACGCTCAGGTTGAAAACGTCGACGAGTGCTCCCGTGTTCCTTAGCTGGATGACCGCCTTCTCGGTGCGCCCTGGGGCTGATGCGTTGTACGAGTTGGGGGACAGGCTCACGCCCGGCGGAGGCACGAACGTGATGAGGCTCACGGTCCTCGATATCGTCGGATCGTTGCCCGAAATGAATCTGATCAGGGATGTCTCGAGGTCGTTCACCGCGGACGATGACGGCACGGTCACCTTGGCCACGATGGTCGTCGATGAGCCATTGGTCAGGGGCCCTGTGTCGGAGAGTCCGTTGGAGTTGGAGTCGCCCAGGGGTGTCGATCCATCCGACCCGAACAGGTCGACCGGCCAGCCTTTCGAACCGAGAGCGACCTGAGTGTCGAACACGTCAGAAGCAAGGGTGCCGGTGTTCTTGATGTGGATCTGGTAAGCGACGGTCATTCCCGGATAGGCGTCCTTGCTCTGCAGCGCTGGTGTCACCTGCATCCCGACACGCACACTGCCGAGGAAACCAAAGGTCTTGCCGTCATCGCTCTCCAGCCAGACCCACCCGTCCGAGACCGCCGGGCTGGACGTGGACAAGGAGAAGGTGCCCAGGCTCAACGTCTGGGCGACATTGCCCGCGGAGGCGTTGATGACCATGAGACGGCCCAGCAGAGTGGAGTAGAAGAGGTAGCCGTTGGCATAGGCCAGCGAACTCTCGATCACGTCACCTGTGGAGAGAGTCCATATCACTGAGCCGGTCGCACTGTCGAGGGCGGCCA
Source organism: Thermoplasmata archaeon (assembly GCA_041479325.1). Lineage (GTDB taxonomy): Archaea > Thermoplasmatota > Thermoplasmata > UBA10834 > UBA10834 > COMBO-56-21. Next base: position 10,267 of record JBGOXV010000018.1, on the reverse strand, counting down.
CGGTACCAGTGGGCGTGCCGAAGAAGATGGCAGTGCCGTTGAATGCGGGAGTGCTGTGCAGGATCGAACCCCATCCGCCAACCTGCCAGACGATCGAACCGTCCTTCTGGTCCAGTGCGTACATCGTGCCCACCGAGGTGCCGGCGAAGACGCATCCGTCCGCTGCCGCCGGGGACCCCGTGACCGTCCCGTCCAGTGCGCGCGTCCAGAGGAGGGCTCCTGTGAGCTCGTCGAGGGCGTATATCTCGTTCGAGATCGTGGTCGGGACGAAGATGCGTCCATCCACGACAGCTGGACCGCCCGACGAGGTGACGTTCGTCTGGTGTGCCCAAACGATGGTCCCGTTGAGCGCGCCAAAGGCGACGACCGCATCCGGGTTGGAGTAATTGGATCCGGTGGGGCCTCTTGTGCTGACGAACACCAGCCCGTCAGCGACCGTCACCGCGTTCCCGACTATGACGTTGAATGCCTCTTCGTTCCCAGCAGACCAGAGCAGCCTCCCCGTAAGCTCGTCGAGTGCGAAAAGCTTCCCATAGTAATCGAGCTGGCCTGGGTTGGTGAAGCTTGCATAGACCACGCCGCCAGCGACCGCCGGCGTCCCACCGTCATTGCTCTGCACCCCGAGCTTCTCATGCCACAGGATCGAGCCGGTGTGCGCATCGCGCGCGGTTATCGAGCCGTCGAGGGCGGTCGTGAACAACATCCCGTCCGACTCCACCGGGCCAGTGTGTGTGGAATGGGAGCTCTGGTTGGCCTGCCACTGCTTCACGAGCGGAGGGGTCATCTGGCTGGGGGACATGCCCGATCGAGCAGGGTTGTTATGGAAGGTCGGCCACTCGTCGCTCGCCGGGGGCATCAGAGGCTTCGCGGGTGTCCTGAACCAGTAGAACGCGGAGGAGTTGTCAGCGATTGCGAGATTCCCCGCCTCATCCGCCGAGGCCACATAGAACCAGTAGGTCGCACTGCTAAGGAGCTTGGAGAGAGGCACCTGGTGAGCGAGGGTCAGCTTCGAATTCACGACCTCGGTCCCAGGAGGCGTCGAGGTACCATACCTCAGCGTGGAATCAGATGGCTCGTCCGTGGCCCATTGCACTATCGCGGTGGAGTACCTCACCCCAGTGACAGTCAAGCTCGAGATGACTGGCGGGATGTCGTCCACGACGGCCGAATCGTACACATAGCCACTGCCACCGGTGCCATTGTCGGTGTCGAAGTACCGGACCGTGATGAGATTACCGTTCTGCACCTCGAGCTTGCCGTTCCCACTCACTGGCACGGGGCTGTTCCTGAGACGGATGGAGCCGAGGAAGAGGGAGCTGTCCGGCGCCGACTCGTAGACCGTGACTGTCTGCAATATCGGTTCGGTCGTGCTCGATATCTGCACGGTCGCGGAGTCTGTCGCGTTGGGGTCTAGGTTCAGACCGGTATCCGCCACGGTCACGTTCACGAGCGCAGATGACTGGTAGTGGCCCTTGTCCAGCTTCACGGTTCCCAGATTGCCAACGAGCCCACCGGTCACGACGACCGCATACGGCTGTGGGCCCTGGGGCACGTTGGAACCGGAGACTCTTATCTGCCAGACGCCTTGGCTGGTGCCGGTGATGACCAATACGCTCTCCACATTGTTCACATGATCCACCCTTGTCGAGTCCGGTTCCGACTGACCAGGGTTGGAACCATAGTAGGCGTTCCCGCGATAGATGGTCCCGGACGGGCTCGTCACGGTCAGGTCGAGATCGTTCACGAGGTTCGGGTTGGTGAATGGCATGCCAGGGTAATCGCTCCAGACGAGCGTCACCTTGAGCGGGACCGACGGGTCTCCGACCGAGATGCGGTAGTCGTAGGACGTGTTGGTGCTGAGTCCTGATGAGTTGTCGTCGACGAACAGCTTGCTGGAATCCCCCCTGAAGTAGAGGGCATCATCGAGCGTCACGCGTCCCCAGCCCTGTTCGTTGTTGGGATAGAAGGCCTCGCTGTTCCCGTAAGCGCCATAGCCTGTCATCTCCCGCGCGCTGTTGATGAGCGTCGCCTTGACGAGCGCGGCGGATGGTACGAACCCCTCCGCCAGGTCCCGCGTGCCGGTCGGGTACCAGCCCGTCATGTAGTATTCTCTGATGAGGGCGACCGACCCGGCCACCGTCGGCGTTGCCATGCTCGTGCCGCTCAGCTGCCAGTACTTGTTCTGGGACAGGGCGGGATCCTCCCCCTGGGCCGACCAGATGCCGACCCCTGGGGCCATCACGTCAGGCTTGATGCGGCCGTCCGCGGTCGGGCCCCTGCTGCTGAAGTTCGCCACGTTCTGGAGGTACTGGCCGTTCCCGGTCGCCCCGACGCTGATGAGGTTCTTGGCCACGGAATCCACGCTCATGGTGGCGAGACCCGGGCCGTCGTTTCCCGCCGAGAACAGGACGATGAAGTCCTGGTTGTTCCAGATGAAATCATCCGTCGCCTGGGCGTCCAGACCGTAGCTATTCCCGGGGGACCCCCAGCTGCTCGTTTCAATGTAGGAGCCGTGGTCGAGGGCGCCCTGGAACATGTTGTGGAGGTCGCTCGGAGGACTCACATAGAAGCCGTCGGTGGACATGTCCTGGATCTGCAGGGTCGCGTTGAAAGCCTGGCCGTCGTGGGGTCCGGTCGTCCCGTTGGAACCGAACGGGTCCCCGTCGTACACGTGCCACGTGCCGTCATCACCGGCGACGGACCCAGAGACGTGCGTGCCGTGATCGATGCCGTTGTCGGAGAGATCGCCCGTCGCGCCCGTCGGGGTGTAGTAAGCGGTCACCTTCCGGTGGTCTGGGCCGGGGATGGAGTGATTGGGATCGGAGAATGCGCTATGGTCGTAGTCCAGACCAGTATCACCGACCGTCACCGTCTGGTTAGTACCATAGATCCCGTGGTCGTGTATCGGCGTCGAGAATCCCACGGTGTCGCCGCTCTGGACGACCCATCTGGCGATGTCGTTGTAGACCTCGTACTTGTCCTGTCGGTCGATCCACATCACGCCCGGCTCGCGGGCCAGCTGGGCGAGAACGTTCCTGTCCATCCTTGCCCGGACCATCCCAGACGAGTTGAGCGACCACGCGATGTCCGACCCGCCCAGCATCGAGACCTTGGACATTATGCTGTTCAGCTGAGAGGGCTCGAACGCCAGGACCTGGACGTCGATGAATTGGTCGACGCTCTGTATTATCTGGGGCGCAACCGGCGCCGACGCGGCTTTCAAGGCCTCCTGCTTCTGAAGCAGCTGGTCGAACTGGGGCGAGAGCCGCGGGCTGAGCTTGTACGCCGGCTCGAACGTCCCCACCCATCGGACGGACCCGATTTGATTCACTCTCTCAATGGAATAGCCGTCAGCCTTGACGACGAACGCGTTGTAGCTAACGTAGCCCATGACAGAAGCGCCCGTCCCGGAGAGGGCCGCCTTCATCTCGGTCGTGATCGGTCCCTTGAACTGCACTATGTAGTACGCGGCGACCGACGAGGAGATGGAAGCGTACTTCAAGGCGGGTGGTATGCTCGGCCCCCCAGCCAGCGGGTCGAACCTCAGATCGTTGACCTGTATGTACTTCATGTAGTCGGGTGTGGAGTCAACGCTCGGCTGGGCTTGAGGGCCCGTGAAATCGGAACGGGAGGGAGCAGACGCGAGGAGCGTGGGCATCATCGAGAGAACAAGGACGCAAATCAGCAAGACCGATGCCAATCTCGCTCCGACTGGACCTCGAGAGGCAAAACTCACTAGCTGAGCCGACTCCCTCATGCACCTGAGCTAAGCCCATTTGCACTATATAACTGGATTCCAGACTCGCCACGCTGGGGCCAATGTACCCGCCTTCACGGATGCTCATGATGGTGCTCAGGTGGAACGAAGTTCACCGGCGTGAGCTTGCCGAAGGCGGATGCGATGACCTCCGACAGCGCCGGGTGGATCACCTGCGACCTTGCCAGGGGCCCGTAGGTCTGGTTCTCGGCGTTCATGAGAAGAACGATCTGCTGAACGAGGGTGGAGGCCTGCGGCCCGACGACCGTGCCTCCCAGGACTCGCATCGTCGGATGCTCGACAATGACCTTGACGAAGGCGTCGAGGTCACCGAAGGCGTAGCCCATGGCGGTATCGTGGTACTTGGCCATGCCCACCATCACCTTCGTGTTCCCCTTCGCCTCCTCCTCCGTCATCCCGACCGACCCCACTTGGGGATCAGTGAAGACGGCGTGCGGGACCGCGTGGAGGTCTATGCTGGACCTCTGCTGCCCGAACAGGTTGTTCCTCACGATGGCGGCTTCGTAGTTGGCCGTGTGCCTGAACATGTTCCTTCCCAGGGCATCCCCTAGTGCGTATATGTTCGGCTTGGAAGTCTCGAGGTACTCGTTGACCATTATCCAGCCGTTCTCGTCGGTCCTCACGCCCGTGACCTCCGGCTTGAACCAGTCGGCGTTCGACCGGACGCCCGCGGCCACCAGGAGCATCTGGCCCTTGATCGAGTGCTCGCCCTGCGCGTCCTTGGCCGTGACGACGATGTCACCATCCTTCCCCTCCACGCTCATGCTCCCGACCCCGGTGTGAACAGCCACATGCTGGGACAGCCGCTTCTTGACTAGGGCGCGCGTCTCGGGTTCCTCGCCCGGCAGAAGCTCAGGGTTCCTTCCGAGGAGCGAGACCTTGGTGCCTATCGCCGAGAAGAAGTGGGCGAACTCGCAGCCTATGTACCCCCCGCCGATTATGATGATGCTCTCGGGCTGGGTCTCGACGTCGAAAATGGTCCTGTAAGTGTGGAACTTGACCTTGTCCAGTCCCGGGATGGTCGTCGGGATGCTGGCCCTCGCGCCTGTCGCCAACACGATCCTCGGGGCCTTGATGGTCTCAGAGCCGACCTGCATCGTGTAGTCGCCTACAAACCTACCGATCAGGGGGTAGAGATCGATCTCCTTCGCGGACTTCACCGCGTCTTCCATCCCGTGCCTGTCCGAGAGGACAAGGTCCCACATCCTCTTCTTGAGAGCGCTGTAATCGACCTTCTCCAGCCTGTACTTCAGGCCGATGCGCTCCGCCATCTCCGTCTCTCGGATGACGTCGGCCGCGTGGATGAGGACCTTGGACGGGATGCAGCCCCTGTTCAGGCAGGTGCCGCCCAGCGGCCCCTCCTCCACGAGCGCCACCCTGTGACCGAGCGCAAGGGCGGTGTCGATCACGTTCATGCCCGCGCCCGATCCGACCACTATCAGGCCGTACTCTTTCATCTCGTATTCCTCTTGACCGGGAGTGTAGTCCTCCTGAGTAGTTATGGTTTCACCGAACAAGCGAACTTCTCGACTTCAATTCAGGAGAAAAATCCTTAGACCCGGCGGGTGAATCATCCGACCAGGACAAGGGTAAATGACGGAAACGGAACCAGCTATCGTCCATTCCTTCACCATCGAGACGGAGCTCACGAAGAACCAGATGCTGGCACTCCCCAAGTTCATCCGGGAGCACATGGCATTCGGCCAGGTACCGGACATCCGCATGACCGGGATGGTGGCTGAGGTCGGCCCCCATGGACATTTCATGCAGTTCAAGGCCGGGCCGAACACGGGCGCTTACGAGGCCACCGTGCGAGTGTGGCTCGACCGACCGATCAGGGTTGAGATCAGGTCCTCGATGGGCAGGGATGAGGCCTTCGAGGGGCATCTCCACAACGTCCTACTCATGGTCGAGCAGTTCTTCGAGGAGGAAGTGAGGAAATCGACGCTCTACATGGCGTTCGTGCCAGGGAGCCCCAAGACGGCCGAGCTCCGTACGAAGCGTTCGCCGGTCAGGGCGCTGTTCTCCGGGAACATGATCAACCTGTTCATGTTATCGATACTGATCGGCGCGTTCGTGTTCCTGTTCTTCGGGAAATACGCCCCCATCCTGATGATCGGTCTGATGCTCGCATTGGTGCTGTCCGCGGGCCGCATATTCGCAGCGGGGAGCCCATGGCGGATCACTCCCAAAAACAGGGAAGTCATCCTCGTCCAGCATCAGGTGCCCGAGGGACAACTCACCAACTATGTGCAGGACTACAAGGAGAAGATCAGGGCCGCGAAGAAGAAGGCCTACGACATGTATGCCAGCTGTCCGGAGAACGTGTGCTCACCGAACATAGCGCAGGTGTTCAGGGACGCCGGAATCCCCTCGGAGGACAAGGACTTCCTCGTGAGGAGGTTGGACATCTACGGCCTTGTCGAGCGGGTCGCCAAGAGGTTCGGAATACGCATACCCACCATAGTCATCAGTCCGGACCCGCGCCCGAACGCCGCGGCCACCGGCTTCACCAGGCAGCTGGGGACGATGATCATCACGATGGGGCTCCTAATGCATCTCGAGGAGGAGGAGATCGAGGTGGTGGTCGGGCACGAGCTGAGCCATCTGAGGGCCGGGGATCCGATCGCGCTCTTCATGCTCATAGGGACGGAGTACCTCGCGCGCGTGTACCTCTACTCGAGCTACATCCTCCCGTTCTTCATCCCCTATCTGATTGTCGTGTTCTGGCTCATATTCTTCTTCGGCAAGTTCCTGGAGAGCAGGGCGGACCTCGAGGCGGGCATCATAACCGGCAAGCCCCTGGTCATGGCTGAATCGCTCAAGAAGATAGGTTTCAGGCGACTGGTGCTCTCGGAGAGGTTCCTCGAGCCTGGCGTGAGCAGGTTCGGCGAGTGGCTCAGGTTCGACCCTCACCCGCCGCTCTACTTCAGGATACAGCAGCTCGAGGACCTGGACCTCAAAAACCCTCCAAAGCATACGCTCCTCAGCTCGATGAGGGCGGTCCTCTCGGGGGTTGCGCATTCCGGGGCTTCGTCCCAGGAGGCCAGGGCGAGGGCGCCACATCCGCAGAGTGAGTCGGTTCGAACAAGGGGGTCTTGAAAATGGGAAGACTGGAACTTCCTTTGCCGCAGCTCGGCAAGGGCAAGCAATCACTGGAGTATGTCGCGAGCGAGATGCAGGAAAGGATACGGGCTCGGGCTCCGAAGGATCTGAAGGAGACCATCATCGTGAAGCCGTTCACGAGAGGCGAGCAGACGGGGCTATCGATAGACTACGACGACCGAGCTGAAGGCGTCGTGTATGTCGCGATAGAATACCCGGCCGGTTCGGGGAAGAAGGAGACCGCCGTTCCGAGGAAGCGGAGAAACTGAACCGTTATCTCTTCTTGTGGATCGGGCACGGCCGGCCGAGCCGGCAGTACCTGCACTTCTCTTCTGTAACTGGCATAATGGACTTCACCATGTGCCCATACTTGCGCCTCGGCATGGCTCCCCGGTCACTCCGAGCGTCTCAGTGTTAGATAAAACTGAGGATTCGCCATCGTCAGAGGGCCTTGGGGAGCAGCATGTTGAAGACGCATCCTTTCGTGTAGTCGCCGGGGACGATGTCCCCTACCCACATGATCCCAGCGTACCTCTCGATGATGCCCTTCGCCGCGGCCATCCCTATCCCGAAACCTCCCGCTAGCTCCGATTTGGGTGTCTTCACCATCCTCAGCACGTCGCCCTTCAGGTTTGGCGGGATCGCCCTCGATGGCTGGGCCACCTTGACCCACCAGAAGATCATCTTCCGCTCCTTCCTCTCCTCTGCGGAGATCAGCAGCCTGGTGGTCTCGCTCTGCTCGGTCAGGGCGATGCTGTAGAACAGGTTCACGAAGATGTCCTTTAGCAGTTCGTCCGCCGAGACGAGCATCGCGTCCTCCGGCAGGCTGACCTCGAACCCGACACCCTTTGAGTCCCCGAACTGCTTGACGTCGTCGATCGCGAACTCGATGGCCTTCCTCAGGTCCATCTTCTTCAGGAGCTTCGGCGGTCCTTCTCGGAGCCTGGAGATGGTCCTGACCATCTCAATGAGCCTCATGATGCTCTCAGCCTGCTGTGAGGTCCTCTCGACTACGGTTGCCACCTGGGGGTCCAGGTCGCGCCTCTTCCTGAGAGTCTCGAAGTAGGCCATGATCGGCGTCGCGTAGTTCGCGATGTCGTGCGTGAGCAGGTCCATGTGCAGCTCGATCTGGTCCCTGACGGACGTGAGCTCATTGAACAGCTTTGCGTTCTCGAGGGCTACTGAGGCATGGTTGGCAAACAGGATGGCAATCTCGAGGTCGTCACTGGAGAACATCGCGGGCGCGTATCTCAGCAGCTCGATGACGCCTATGACCTCCTTCTGGCCGATGACCGGCACGGCGAGCATCCTGGTGTGCGTCTTCGGGGTGCCAGGTATGTATTCCGCCCTCTGATCTTCCTCGACGTCCGGGATGATCTCAGCTCTCCTGGACTTGCCGACATAACCGACCATGCCAGAGTCGGCAGAGAAGTCCCTGTCCGCCATCGTCTCAGCGGCGTATGCCCCAGTGGCATAGACGGGGTTGCAGATGTTCCTCTTCCAATCGAAAACGTAGAACGCCAGCTCGTTGCACTGAACGAGCTCCGAAAGCCGGGTCGCAACTATCCTGTATATCTCGTCCGACTCAATCTCCTGCTGGAGAGAGGCTGCGGTGTCTATCAGCACCTTCTGAGCCCGGGACCTGATGCTCAGGGCCTTGAACAACTCGCTACTCTGGAGGATGCTGGAAACATGCTTCGACAGGTCCTCTACGAGGCCGACCTCATCGGGTGTGAATTGGATGGTCTTCGACGAATCCCCTATCAGAAGGACGCCCATGACATGTTCTCCTCTGGTCATCGGTGCGCAGATGGTGTGCGTGAACGCGAGCCTCCCGACGGTTTTTCTCTTCTTCGAGATCTCCCCGCTCGCCTCGCCCACGTAGACGGTCTTCCTCTGGGCTATCGCCTGGGCTGCAGCCGGGAAGGAGTCGAGCGCCATGGTGGAGTCCTTCGACAACGCGAGTCCCTTCGCGGAACAGGCCTGGCAGACCAGGTCGTGCATGTCCGGGTTGTATCTGAACAGTGCCACGAAATCGCTGTCGAAGTAATCCATGGCGCTCCTGCAGAACCGGGCGAGCGCTTGGTCCAGTGAGAAGGACTCGTCATCGCCTGGGGGGCACGTAGATAGTGCACTGCTCATCTCACCGAACTCTTCCATCGCAGCCGCGGTGGCCTCTATCCCTCGGTCGATGATCGCATCGAGCGCCATCTTCGCGGTGGCCCTGGAAAGATCCGGGAGATCGTGCTCCACAACGTACAGCATCGAGTCCCTGAGCAGGTTGAGCTTCTTTATCATGCCAGACAGGCTCGAGCTCCGCGCGTGCTCCGCGCGGATCGCGCTCCTGAGCATCTCCTGGGCCGTCTTCGAGGTCGGGTTGTCGGCCTTGGCCATGAGCGCCTGGTAGAAGACCCTGAGCCTCTCGACCCGGACCTCCTCTGGGACGTTCAGGTCCGCCCCTTTCAGAAAAGCAGACTTCGAGGACTCGTGCGACCACGTCTCGATGATCCTTCCAGCATTCGCCTTGAGCACTTCGATGATCCTCTTGTACTCTGCGGATGAGGAAGCGGACAGCGTGCGTTCTACCATGGACGGTTGAGCTCCTCCAGCTTTGCTTGGGGGATATTCAATCCTAACGCCGTTCGAGAATAAATCGCTTTTCACCGACGTTTCACACTTCCGCAAAACGACGTTAACTCCTTGACGGATATCGTTGGCCCGTTGGGCCTTTCGGTTGTTAGCTCCTATATGCTTATATTACAGCTTCAGAATCCAAGGCGTCGGAGTCATGGTATCGATGCCGGCACAACACGCTTCTGTGAGAACACTGATTCTGACAGGCAAGCAGGTAAAGAAATTGCTTGACATGAAGGACGTCCTCGGCGCTGTCGAGAACGCCTTCAAGCACAAGGGGCTTGGAAAGGTCCAGATGCCTCCGAAGGTCTATCTGTTCTACACTAAATTCGACGGGGACCTGAGGACGATGCCCTCGTATGTCGAGGACATGGACGTCTCCGCCGTGAAGATCGTCAACGTACATCCGCAGAACCAGAAGAACTTCGGGATGAGGACCGTGATGGCGGTCCTGGTGCTCGTCAATCCCCACACCGGAGCTCCCCTGGCGTTCATGGACGCAACTCACATAACTGACATGAGGACCGGCGGGGCGAGCGCGATCGCCTCGAAATACCTCGCGAGGAAAGATCCAAAGATCCTCGGGATCATCGGTGCAGGGAACCAGGCAAGGACCCAGATGCTTGCGCTCATCACTCAGTTCGGACACTTCGACGAGGTGCGTGTCTTCGACATGTACCCCGAGAAGACCAAGCAGCTCGTGCGGGAGTTCAGGCGGAAGTACAAGGAGCAGGTGGGCAAGTTCAAGGT
>JBGOXV010000017.1:0-15155 GCA_041479325.1 Thermoplasmata archaeon | reverse complement strand
CTCTCGCGGCTCTCGCCAGGAACGGCCATCAACATGATGGAGATGAACCAGGCGATGAAGGACGGGTGCGTGATCATGTGGAAGAAGAACCTGCCGGAGAAGTTCAAGACCGCCGAGGAGCTCGTCATAGCCGACAGGGGCGGATTCATCTACGAGCCCGTTATGGGCATCCACGACCACGTGCTGGAAGTGGATTTCACATCGCTCTATCCAAACATAATGGTCAAGTTCAACATCTCGCCCGAGACTGTGATGTGCTCGTGCTGTCCCGAGCCCAGGAGGAAGGTGCCAGTCCTCGGCTACAGGATATGCGACAAACACATCGGACTTATACCGCGCGTGCTGAAGCCGGTCGTGGAGCGCAGGACGAAGCTCAAGAGATTGGTGCGGGCCGGCGTCGGGGACACCAAGATCTACAAGGAGCGCGTGAACATCCTGAAATGGCTGCTCGTCACGTGCCTCGACCCCGAGACGGAGCTTCCGTTCAGGAAGCGCGGCAGGTTCGACATATCGCCCATAGGGGAGCTCGTCGACGGATATGCTGGGAGACGTTCCGGCGAGATAGACATCGCTGACGGGCTCGAGGTGTTCGGCGTCGACCAGGACCTGGAGCCTGCGCTGAAGCACGTGCGAAAGGTGTTCAGGTTCCCTGCGCCCGAATACATGATCGAGCTCGACCTCGGGAAGAGCAAGCTGAGGCTCACCCCTGATCATCCATGCTATGTCACCAATGGCCACGCAATTGAGCTCCGGAGGGCGGATCGGATCGTCGCCGGGGATCATGTCCCAGCACTCCTCCCTCTCTACAGCCGCGAGAGCAGGGCGGGGAACCATGTCGCGCATCTTCTGGTGGAGTCTGCGCGGAGGGTCAAGGCGAGGTCGGACCACGTCTACTGCCTTGGCGTTCGCGAGCCGATTCACGGGTTCGCCCTCGCCAGCGGGGTGCTCACACACAACTGTTTCGGATACACTGGCTACAGGAACGCCCGGTTCGGCAGGATCGAGTGTCATGAGGCCATCAACGCGTACGGCAGGGAGCTGTTCCTGCAGACCTCCGAGATGGCGGAGGAGCACGGGTTCGAGGTCCTGCACGGCATCGTCGACTCCTTGTGGCTCAAGGGAAGAGGCGACCCCGAGAAGTTCTGCGAGCACGTCTCAGGGCACATCGGGATACCTCTCGAACCCGAGGGGATCTACAAGTGGCTCGTGTTCCTCCCGGACCGCATGCACGGCGTCGGTGTGCTGAACAGGTACTATGGAATGTTTGAGGACGGCAAGTTCAAGCTCAGGGGGATAGAGCTCAGGAGGCACGACACGACCGACATAGTGCGCGACATGCAGAACGATCTGCTCTCCCATTTCTCGAAGGCCTCGGACGCCCAGCAGTTCATCGAGCTGGTCCCTTCGGCGCTGGATGTCGTGGACCGATATGTCGAGACGCTGAGGTCTCAGACCGTCCCGCTGAACAAGCTCCTGGTAACGAGGAGCATCACGCAGAAGCTCGACGAGTACAGGCAGTTCAACGACGGAGTGGCGGCCCTGATGCAGCTGGACGAAGAAGGCTTCGAGGTGAACCCGGGAGAGGCGATACGATACCTCATCTGCGACTGCAGGAGTAAGGACCCGAAGAGGCGCGTGAAGATCGATTCGTTCATCACGGGCGATGAGGGATACGATGTGGATGCTTACGTCGATCTCCTTCTCCGCGGGGTCGAGGGGATGCTGCTGCCGTTCGGATACGACAAGGAGAGACTAGCGGAAATCTTCGGCGCGAGGAGCCCGCGGAGGCCTTGACTCGAGCTTCGGACCGAAATCGTACTGACTCAACGAAGAAAATATATAGCAGGAAGTAGGAATCGTGTTGAGGCATACGAGGGGGGGGAAGAGATGCTTTCTCAATCCTACCTAGCTTGCCTACCTCTGTGCTCTAGCTTAACCTAGGACCAGAGCCACAAACAGAGGAAGAGGGGAACGCCTTGGGCAGGATGCCCAATACAAGCGCTCAGTTTTGTCCTTCGGCGCCTAACAGCCCAGAGGAAGAGCGCACATCCGGGTACTGCAAATTCGGGGGGAGATAAGGCGCGACCCCTTCCTCTGATAACATCTTCTTCGCGGAGTTCGATTAGCTGAGTTCGATTGTGCTGGATGGATACCTCGCCCCGAACGTATTGTCGTAGATGACCAGTTGACTATCGCGATCCGTTTGTTGGTCGCCACGTGCGCGCCTGGTCAACGAATCAAGTGAGAAACGTGATTGCGATTGGGACAAGCAGACAGCCCATGAGCTGGATGCGGCGTATCCCTGCGAGCGGTGGTATTAGGCCCAGCGTCGTGGCGGTCGCCATGAGTACCGCCCCTCGCGTTCCAGTCAACGCGAGAGAGAGGGCGCACACGAAAGCCAGCGAACCCAGTGCGAGGGACTTGGAGCACAGCACTGCGCGCAACCTTGCGAGCCGAGGGCAAAGCCAACGAAGCACGGAATATGAGACGAGAGAGGCGATGAGCATGGAGAGGACTATCGACATCATCGGGAGGATATTCGATGAGAAGCCCTTGGAGATGTTCCCGCCTCCGAGGAAGAACTGCACAGCGTCCATCGAGCCGCTGCGGGCGCGCAAGATGGTGAACAGTGCCCCGACCGCGAACACGGCGCCCGAGGACGAAATCGCGGAATAGAGCCAGATGAACCTGACGGAGCTGCTGATGTCACCGCCCCCGCCAATCTCCTTGGTATGAGGAGAACACAGAGTCACCGCCGAACCGGAGGTCATCCCCGGCATCCACCCGACGATGATCCCCCCGAACAATGAGGTGACGAGATCCCGGAGACAAGGACTGTGGTGCACAATGACCCCGGTGGATTTGGCGTCGGTGACGGATCTCGAGCCGAGGCTCAAGAGCAGGCCCGAGACCCCGAAGAGGCCAGCGAACATCGGAAGAAGCAGCGATGACTTCAGGACGTAGCCGCCAGGCATCCATGGAAAGTCGGGCAAGGGACAGGCGTAGTAGTCGGTCCTCAGGACGATCGTGCCTAGGACCCCAGCGGACAGAAAGACGACAGCAGCCTTCAGTATCCTGACGAGCAGTTCGGCGCGAGAAGCCCTGGCTTGGAACGGTGATCCTTCAGAGGCCAGAAGGACCATCGAGAAGAGGATGATGAACAGGACCATCACTCTCCGTACGAACGCGTAGAGCCCGATCGGTTGGCCCATCAGGAGGCACATGGGCACCAGGAGGATGACGGAGAGAAGCACGCCGGCGAGGGATCCGTCTGCGGACGCCGTGACGGCAATCCCCCCGAACCCCGCCTTGGCCAACCTGTGCGCCGGAAGCACGGAGACGACATCCTCCGACGGTATTCCGACATAGGAGGACGTCACCGCCTCCGCGAACAGATGTGCTATCAGTGCCGCGGAGACGAAGCAGGATATCGCCAATGCAGCCGCGTCCTGTCGCAGGCCGTTGCCGAGTAACGTGAATGCGCTGATCGCACCCCCCGCATACGCCGTCAACGTCGCGGCGATGTTATTCATGTGCAGTCCTGGAACGAGCCCGGCCGCAAAACCGACAATCGTGCCCGCGCCCGCCGAGACGAGGACCGAGAGCAGCAGGCCTAGCTCGGACATCGAGGGGGCAGATGAAGTCCTTGAGGTCCCACAAATCGGCTACAGTTAGGGGAAAAGGCAGGAGACACGCGTCGCTCTTTTATAATGCAATTTCTGTGAGTGCTCTAATCCTTCTAACCTTATTTAAGAATTGGTGGTCAGAGCACCGTAACCTTGCCATCGATGACCTGGACCTTCACGAGAGTCTTGATCGGGATCCCGATCTTTCTCTCAATCTCCGACTTCTTCTCGGTCCTCTCGACCGCGACAACGATGTCGACGATCTTGACCTGAATCCCGGCTAGAGACTCGACCAGCGCCCATAGGGTGCCGCCAGTGCTCACGACGTCATCGACGATCACGACCCTCATCCCCGGCTTGATGCCGTCGACGAACAGCTGGTTCTTCGAGTAGCCCGTGACCTGCGAGAGGTTCAACTCGCCAGGCAGGCCATACATCCTCTTCCGTACGATGTTGAAAGGCTTCCCGGTCTTCAGAGAGAGCCCCGTTGCGAGGGGGATACCGAGCGCCTCGATAGTCATGATGACGTCACAGTCGAAGTTGCCGATAGCAGCCATCGCGTCCACAACTTCCGTCAGCATACTCGGCTCAACACTCGGAATCCCATCCGTGATGGGATGGACAAAGTATTCGTAATCCCCACGCTTGACGACGGGGGACTCGGCCAGCGACGCCTTGAGCCTTTCAAGTGCCATGTTACCTTGCTCACCTATCGCTGATGGCATAATAAATCTTCTTTCCTGGCCGTTGTCTCTTGAGATTAGCCCGACCGCCATCCTGAACTCACGGACATGAGGCACATCTCGATTCAGGTGAGGTCGTCGGTCGTCCTGCACTTGATCAGGGAGAAGGTGTCATACTTGTCGCCCAGGTATTTTCGCGGGTGAAGGTACTCCAGCTCGACGAGGAAGCCCATGCCGACGACCTTCCCTCCCAGCGTCTCCACCAGATCAGCGTTGGCCTTGATCGTTCCCCCTGTCGCCAGCAGGTCGTCGATCAGCAGCACCTTGTCGCCGCGCTTCACTCCGTCCTCTCGTATCTCGATGATGTCGGACTCGTACTCCTTCTTGTAGCTCAGTGTGGCGACCTTCGGGGGGAGCTTCCCCTTCTTCCTGACTGGCACGAACCCTACTCCGAGCTCGTGCGCCACGGCCGCCCCGATTATGAAGCCTCTTGCTTCGTTCGAGACCACGATGTCGATGTCCTCGTTCCTGAAGTGGTCCGCGATGCCCTTGATGCACTCCCTGAACGCGTGCCTGTCCTTGAGCAAGGGCGTGATGTCCCAGAAGACGACTCCCTTGAACTCCGGAATCCGCCTGATCTTCGATTTCAAGTCCATGGTCCGGTCTCCCTGCGCTGGGCACCCCTTCATTGCGTGGCTCATTCATAGAATCTTTGGTGGGTCAGTTTCGCCCTAAAGTCTAATAAGCTCCCGATTA
This sequence comes from Thermoplasmata archaeon, assembly GCA_041479325.1. Lineage (GTDB taxonomy): Archaea > Thermoplasmatota > Thermoplasmata > UBA10834 > UBA10834 > COMBO-56-21. The sequence continues at coordinate 10,090 of JBGOXV010000017.1, read as the reverse complement.
TTGCTTGAGAGAGTGTGACTTGATGGTTTTGCCAAAGGGTACGTTGACCATTGCGCCCGGAGTATTCTGGGTAGGCGTGAAGCATGACAACAGGCGGATGTTCGATGCGCTGATCCCCCTTCCCCACGGGACGAGCTACAACGCCTATCTCATAGTGGGATCCGACAAGGTGGCATTGATCGACACGGTCAACCCTGGGTTCGAGGATGAACTGGTCGAGAAGATATCCGTTCATGTGGACCCCAAGAAGATAGACTATGTCGTCATGAACCACGCAGAACCGGATCACGCAAACGCCGCCAAGCACATGCTCGACATCGCCCCGAACGCGAAGCTGCTCGCAGGAGCGAAGGGGAAAGAAGCGGCGATGATGTACTTCGGCGTCGATCCCGGCAGGATAGTCGTCGTGGATGAGACAACGAAGATACAGCTGGGCGGCAAGACGCTGAGCTTCGTCGATGCCCCCTGGCTGCATTGGCCCGAAACGATATTCACGTACCTGGAGGAGGACAAGATATTGTTCCCGTGCGATTTCTTCGGATCTCACATCGCGCACGGGGAGTTCTACTCAGATGAGTATGGCGACGAGAAATCGATTGAGCTCGCCAAGCTGTACTTCGCGGAAATAATGATGCCATTCAGGAAGCCGGGACAGAACGCGATCGAGAAGGTCAAGAAGCTGAACCCAAAAGTGATCGCTCCCTCTCACGGAGTCATCTGGAGAGACCCGCATGTCATACTAGATGAATACGCGAAATGGACCGGGGAGAAGTTCGAGAAGAAGGTGCTGATCGCATATGTATCGATGTGGGGCTCCTGCGAGAAGATGGCGAGGACTCTCCAGGAGATTCTGGTCAAGAAAGGGGTGGAGGTCAACATCTATGATCTGCCCAATTCGAACATAGGGGACGTAGCGATGGAACTCGTCGACTCGCCCATCCTCGTCGTAGGCGCACCGACGGTCTTAAATGGCATCCATCCAGTCGCGGCGTATGCCGCGCTGCTCGCTAAGACGCTGAGGGCACCGACGAAGTACGCTGCGGTTCTCACCTCGTATGGCTGGGGAGGCGGGGCCGTGAAGCAGCTCCAGGGATTGCTCGACGGAATGAAGCTGGAGATTCTGGACGTCGTCGAGGTCAAGGGCCCGCCGAAGCAGGAGCAGTTCGACAAGATAGCGGCGCTGGCGGACAAGATCGAGGAGAAGCTGCGCGAGTTCTGATGCCCGATGGTCTATCCGCGTGAGGTGCTCAACCGGTTGCGGTGGAAAGACGGGGAATCGCTCGCGGATGCGATAGTCTGGTACGTGCACAGGGGCACGCCTGGGGATGTGCTGAAGATCACAGGGAAGGATATCACCTCGCTGGGAAGAGGCTTCTTCGACACCGCCGACGCGACGATCCCATACCATAGGATCCTGCGTATCGACCACCGGGACCAGACGCTCTTCCTGAGGAAAGAGAGTGCGAAAGCGCTCACTTGACACCCTCCTCTCGACACGCTGCTGGATTGGGTGGGAAATGTATATCTAGCCCTGGCCCATGGCGGCGAACCATGGACTTGCTCTGGGTCCCGTTCTCAATCGCGACCATAATGATGTACGGGCTCGGGCAGGTCTTCGCCAAAGAGACGAGGACCAAGGGCTCCTCCGCGAACCTCTTGCTCCTCCTGAGCGTCAACATATTCGTCATGTGGGCGGCCTATTGGCTCCTCTTCAGGAAGCCGGGCTCATTTGGAATGGAGACCTGGTTGCAGGCGATCGGGGCGGCCGCGCTCTCCGGTGCGGCCTATGTCACCTACTACGAGTCAATCAAGCGTGGGAAGGTCAGCATAGTAGGGACCATTGCGGGCGCGTATGCCCCTCTCACCGTGTTCTTGGCGATCATCTTCCTGGGCGAGAAAATGACAGCGGGGGAGCTGGCGGGCGTCGTACTCGTCGTCGCAGCGATGCTGGTATTCACGTACTCCACTGGGAACAACGGAAACGGGACCAGGAAGAGCGAAATGCTCGGAATAGCGTTCGCAATCTTGTCCCTGATATTCTGGGGCACTTCTGCTGCGATGGCAAAAGGCGTGATCACGGAAATGGGTGACACGAACTTCATCGGGGTCTATGCGCTCGTCTGTCCCGCCATCTGGTTAGTATATTGGATGGGCTCCACTAAAGGCAAGTTCGAAATGCCGGAATCGAACCGATGGCTGCTCGAACTGTCCCTTCTATGTTTCGCGGCAGGTGGAATCACGCTCTACCTGGCAATAGACTTCGGGAACGTTTCGATAGTCTCGCCTGTGACCAACCTGTACCCATTAGTGACAATCGCCGTAGCGAAGATGCGCTTGAGGGAGCAGCTGAGCACGAGACAGATCGCTGCTCTGGCCATGCTGATAGCAGCGGTGCCTCTGCTCTCTCTCTAAAGGTTCTTGTACTTGCCGTCGGAGAATATCATCCGATCGAGTATCCTCTGCTCCGAATGGACCTTGGCGGGCAAGAGATCTGCAACGATCTCGATGTGGTCCCTCAGCGGACTCTTCGCGACCTTGCTTGCCAGTGTTTCCTGGACTTGGTATATGCCAGCAGAGTTCGACATCTTCACGTGGATCTCGATCGGCTTCGTCTTCCCCTTCCCTATCTCGACGGACTCGATAGAGAGAGCGGAGATCGAGTGGATATCGTGCTTTCCCATGTCGAAGGCCAGTCTGCCCCTACCCTTCGTGATGTCGCATCCATCGGCAATCGACACGATCGCCCCTTCGATTGTCAATGCGGTCCCAGCCGGGTCGTGCGAGAATATCGCGTGGAGAATCTGCTCCATAACCTCGGTCCTCTTCGATACGTCTGGGTACACGGCAGGAAGCAGCCTGTCACATATCCCTTTCGCATAGACCGTGCTGAACATTTCGTGCTGCTGTCTGTGGACTGCGTTCCCCACGTCGTGCAGGTAGCACCCCGCGACCGTGATCAAAAAAGCATCGTCCTCAGACAGCCCAAGACCTTTGATGGAATCCAACTCGACGATCTTGCTCTCTATCACCAGGCCCAGCAACTGCAGCCCGTTCGCAGCGGTGATCATCGCATGGATCGGGCCGTGGTCGTTGTATCCGAGTTTCTTCACCGCGATGTAGTTCGCCAGGTTCAGCAGCGTCTGGGTCTCCTGGTCGACCAGGAGCGCCTGGAACATCTTCTGCGCCTTCGGATAGTCCTTCAGCGCTTCGTTGATGGTCTTGACCGATTGCTCCTCGAGCGTCTTGTACGAGCTGGGCATCTCGAGCCCGTAGAGCAGCCCCTTCTCCATTGCTTCCTCTGTCATAGTGTCTGACCAGCCTGTTTCAGGCACCATCATTACCGTGAGGGCTTTATGTATCATTGCCCAAAGTATCGGTCTTAGCCGTGAATACGAATCAATCGATTTCGTGCCGACATCGTGCTTCGTGCACTTCTGGCATCTGGGGTTCAAGACCCTGACCCGGGTGATGCATAATTGAGCTCAGAAGGGCGACTCAACGCTTTCAGGCAGTCTCGTAGGTCCGTCGTTTGGTCTTGAGCAATAGTAGATGGATCGTGACGCCTAGGGCAAATGCGAGCATGACGATCTGAATGATCGTACTCGAAATGAAGAAAGTGGCAGATATTCCGATGCCGCCCCAGAGCATTGAAATGACCAAGACCTTCGTCCTGATCGGCAACCCCTTTCCTTCCAAGTAGTCCCTCAGATAGGAACCAAAGTATCTGTTCATCATCATCCAGCTGGCCATTCGGCCTGAGCCTCTCAGATAACAAGCTGCTGCGATCACGAGGAATGGCGTTGTGGGCACGAGGGGCAGAGGAATCCCAATGAGTCCCAGCACGAGGAAGAAGCTCCCCACTACATTCCAGAGGAACCTGCCGAACTTGCTTTGGGCAACCGATGTCCTTGGCCAGGAGCCGTCGGTCTGCGGCTCATAAGAATCTCCCGTGATCATCGGTGACCTTGTCACGGCCAATCCATGAAGCCTGATATGTGTTTTCCCGCATCGACGGACGGTGCCGCAGGCAAATGGCCAGAAAGTGCTCGGGACTGACGCTGATTTCCTGCAAGAGGTTCTCTCCTAGCCTTGTACGCGTCTAGATTCTGGGCCATGATCCCGCCAGGAGAACCTTGAGAAAAGACACCCGCGTTGAAGAGACCCTAGAAGGTCCTTCCAGACCACGTCTCATCCACGGGAATTTCAAAAGGCCTAAATAGCGGCGCTGAGTTCTGATCACCTGAAGCTTCATAGGAGTTCTTGGAGGGATCTGATGGAGCGCAAGCCCGTCGGCAGGAAGGCCTTGATCGTATCGATTCCAGCGGCGGTTGTTGTCCTTCTTGTGACGCTGTCATTCCTTCCCATTACACCGAAAAGCGATCCGGGTGCGAATTCGGGGAAGAACGACATGATCGAGGACGTGGCGATCGTGTCCAGTCGTCCTATCAACGATGATGGCAGGTCGATTGCAGAGCAATTGTCCTCGCAAGGAATCACGGTCATCGAAGTGTATCAGGCTTTCGTGCTGGTTTCGCTGGGGCCTGGTCAGCATGAGTCACTCGTGCAACAAGGCTATGATGTCCAGACTCTCCAGAACAGGACGATCATTGGAAGAGGAGACTACCGATTTGACACAAGATCAGGCGAACCGTCGATTCCGCCCGAACTTCGTGTGAACCTCACCCAGCGGCCGAACTACGACAAGTTCATCCTGCAGTTCGTGGGTCCGATCAAGCAGGAATGGAAGGACAAGGTTGCATCTTATGGAGTTGTCCTGTTCGACTACCTTCCATCGTATGGTTTCATGGTTCAGATGAACTCGTCCCTTGAGCCGGGGCTCGAACAGCTGTACTTCGTGCAGTGGGTCGGGCTCTACCAGCCCGCATACAAGATCAGCGGAAGTCTGTTGGACTCCACTGACCGTTGGATAGATGTCACGATCGTCATGTTTCCTACATCTTCGTCGCAGGACGTGCAGAATGTCACGGACCTGATTTCGGATGCTGGTGGCCAAGTCAACGACGTCTGGAAGGAGGATGCACAGGTCATGGCGGCCTGGGTGCCTCCCGCCGCCTTGCTACCATTGGTCCAAGATGGCGAAGTGTCCTGGATTGAGGAGAACTCTCCCGCCCATACCATGCAATCGTGACTTGCCTCAGATGATACCGGCGATTCCCTCCACACTTAGAGGTTAAGCGGACAAGGGAAAGCCATCAGGACGACCAGGCTCTCCTGATGGACGATTCTGTGGTTCAATCAACCTTTTGTATCCCTATCTCGCTGACACGTTCCAGCATGTCCTACATCGACGAGCTCGTCACCGCCCTGGGCAAGGAGAAGGTCCTCGTCGACCCATCCGAGAAGTTCGTCTACGGAGCTGACTGGAGCCCGAGGACATCCGATGAGTTCTGTCCTCCCGATGTCGTAGTCCTGCCTCGGACCACGAAGGATGTGCAGAACATAGTCCAAGTCGCCTTCGCGCACGACGTGCCCGTGACGGCCGGCGGAGGATTGACCGGGATGCTTGGAGGGGCCGTCGCGCTGTACGGTGGCATCTACGTCGACACGACGACCATGAACTCGATCGTGGAGATAGATCCCAAGAACCAGACAATCCGGGTCCAGGCCGGGGCGACGCTGCAGGAAGTGAACGACGCAGTGAAGCCGTACGACCTGTGGCTACCTCACCAGCCAGAGTCGAAATGGGTAAGCACAGTCGGAGCGGCGATAGCGTGTGACAACGATTCCACATTCGGCGTTCGATACGGGAAGATCCTCAACTGTCTCTTGAGCGCGGAGATAGTGACGGGAACCGGAGAGGTCCTCGAGCTGGGCCACCGAAAGGCCCACTTCACATCGTCGGGCTACAAGCTCAAGGACCTCCTGGCCGGAAGCGAAGGAACTCTTGGCATTATCACGGAGGCCACGCTGAAGCTAGAGCCCGTCCCAGCTGTCCGGATGGTGGACATGCTCGTCTTCCCCAGGATGGGAGCGGCCGTCGACTACCTCAGCAGGTTGCTGAAAGCGGGGCTGTCCATCGAGGCCGCACACATCAACTGCAAGAGGAGACTGAGGTTCTACACGCACAGCTACAAACAGAAGTTCGGCAAGGATCCGGAGATACCAGCATGGGCGGAAGCGTTGTTGGCGATCGCCTTCGCGGGGGACCAGGAGGTCGTGGACTCGAACAGGAACTATGCCCTCAAGATCGCGAAGGAGTTCGAGGCCCAGCTGGTCGAGGAGCGCGAGATCGTGGATTCATGGTGGGCATCCAAGTACACATTGGACTTCGAGCCCTTCAAGCAGAAATGGCCGGACTCCCAGAGGCAGAAGAAGTTCGGGGCGGCCGACCCTGGCGTCCCTGTCGGAAGGCTCGAGGAGTTCTATCACAAGTTCATCGACGTCGCGGAGAAGCACAAGCTCGAGGTGATCGGAATGAACGCCTACCTCGAGCACCCGAACAGCATCGGGTTCTCGCTCTCGTGCGCCGTCTTCGTCGACTACAGGAACCCCGACGAGGTGCGCCGGTTCAGGGAGTTCCATGACGAGCTCAGCAAGCTCGCGGTCGCGTTCGAAGGCACGATGAGCACTTTCATGAGCGACACGAATCAGAAGGCGCCGTACCTCGAGCTAGAGCACGGCGCATCGCTAGAATACATGAAGCAGGTCAAGCGCATCTTCGACCCGAAGGGCATACTGAACCCGGGGAAGAAGTTCGTCCGGGAGGCCAAGAGATGAGCGGCCTCGACGATTTCAAGGACGAGCTGGAGACGTGCTTTGGGACCTCGTGCGGGTTCTGCGAGCGCGGATGTCCGGTGTACCAGAGCCTCAAGGTGAAGACCCTCAGCATGAAGGGCAGGAACAGGACCATGCTGGGCCTCCTGCAGGGGGAGTTCGAGATCTCACCGGCAGTCGTCCAGGCGGCCTTCGAGTGCACGTTGTGCGGCAACTGCGACCGATGGTGCGCGCTCAAGAACACGGAGCACACGCAGGCCTTCAGGGAGTACCTGCTCAAGCACGGCGTGGAGCCGATGAAGGAGCACTCCTCGCTGGCCGCCAGTCTCAGGAACTACGGGAACCCGTGGTTCCAGCCCAGGAGCGCGAGGAACAGATGGACGAAGGGCCTGAACATACCCAAGGCGACGCCGGGAAAGGCGGATATCCTCTTCTTCGCCGGTTGCACGTCGGCAGTGACCAAGCAGCTGACCAAGAGCCTCGTCGCGAGCGCGAAGCTGCTCCAAAGCGCGGGCGTGGAGTTCGCCACGCTCGGGCAGGATGAACCGTGCTGCGGCTCCACCCTTCAGCGGATAGGACAGACGGAGGCTTTCGAAAAGATGGCCTCGGACAACATCGCCAAGCTGGAGTCGCTCGGGACCAAGAAGGTCATCACGCCCTGCCCTGGCTGCTATGTCACGCTGAAGAAGTCGGCGGAGAAGCGCGGATCCAGACTGAAGGTCGTGCACGTGTCCCAGGAGATCGCCCACCTCGTGAAGGAGGGGAAGCTGGTGATCAAGAGGTCTCCTGAGAGGATGACCTATCACGATCCGTGCCACCTCGGCAGACTGGGCGGCGTCTTCGATGAACCGAGGACGATCATAGACGCGATCGGGACCTTCGTGGAGATGCCGAACAACAGATACGAGTCCAGATGCTGCGGCGCTGGAGCGGGCCTGCAGTCGGCCTTCCCCAAACTCTCAAGAGAGCTGGCTGCAAAGAGGGTGGCAGAGGCGAAGTCGACCGGAGCGACCATCTTGGCGACTTCTTGCCCATTCTGCGAGACTCAGTTGAGGACCGTGCCGGGGATCAAGGTGGCGAACCTCATGGAGCTGCTGCTGGACAGCATGCGTGAAAACGGAAAGAAGGAATGAGTTTTTGGCCCGACCCGCTATCACGAGTCGGTCCTGCGCCTAGCCAGGCGGTCGTTCTCCTTCATTGCATCCTTTCCGATGGTCCAGATCACGAGGAACGTGAGCGCGACTGCGATAGACAGTCCGCTTGCCCAAAGGACCTTCACCGTGTCGGGAGCGGACGATATCATGATGTACACATAGAGCAACCCGATGCCTACCACGGCGAACGCCGCGCTGAGCTGGATAGCGACCTTGGATAGATGCGCTGCATTGCTAGTATCTGCCATTTTATCCCTGGAGCGAATATCCAAAGCCAGGGTACTTAAGAATATGGCTGGATGTCCAAGTATCTCGTGAGATGATGCGTGGCTCATCCGACTAGCTCGTAGGTAATTCTCTCCCGGTCCTTCCCCTTGTTCTCCCGCTTCACGATCTTCATCTTCCCGATTTCGGACAGCGAGCGCACATGGGTCCCGGCGCACGGGCAGACATCGAACTTCTCTATGGTGACGATCCTCAGGTCTCTCACGGATCTCGGCAGGAGATCGAGATTGGCCCTCTGTGCGTCGATGTTCTTCTCGAGCTCCTCTCTCGCGGTGGTGCATATCTCGACCTTGGCCCCACCTGCCAGAATGTCGTTGCACTTCCGCTCGACCTCGGCGATCATCTCGTCGGTGAACTTGACGGGGGCGAAGTCGATCCTAGATCGGTCGTGGTATAGCTGGTTCCCGACCGTGCGCGCCTTATACATATCGTATACTACGCCGGAAATCACGTGCTGTGCGGTGTGCATCTTCATGTGCGCGAGTCTCCGCTCCCAGTTGATCACGCCGTGTACCTTGTCGGGGACGAGGTCCGGGTTCTGCGTCAGGTGATGCCTGATGCCCTCCTTCTTCGTGACCTCCTTGACCTCCGCTCTCCCGCCCTGCCACTCGAGATGCCCAGTATCGGAGGGCTGTCCTCCACCTAGCGGATAGAAGGCGGTCCTGTCGAGCACGACGTAGTCGAACCCCCGTTCGATGACCGAGGCGTCGAACTCCCTGATGTAGTTCGATTCGACATCCTTCATGTAGAGCAGCTCGGTATTCTCCGCCATGGAACACACTAACCTGTAGGAAACCGAAAAGGAAAGGGTTGCGGAAAAGGTTTGCGTCTATCTGCCTATCCTTCCTTGGGCGCGCCGCAGTTAGGGCAAGAGTGCATGAAGGCCGGATATTGCACGTTGCAGTTCTTGCACCTCATCATCGGGGTCTGGTGCGCGTGGTATGGCTGTGGTCCTGCCGGCTGCCCTGCTGGGGGCGCCTGGACCGGGGCCACTGGGGCCGGTGGAGGCACGTACACGGGCTGCTGTACGTTTACCGTGCCTTGCGCATAGGGGGAGTATCCCGCGGGCTGCTGCTGCACGAGCGCATCCCCGAGCTTGGCGTATGTGAGTATGAGGAAGAGCGACGGGACCGCGAACCCGACCAGGCCGAACACGATCCATATTACCGAGTCGTTCCTTGCGTCGTGGAACCTTCCCTGGTCTATCGCGTCTATTACGGTCCTCTTCATGAACACGGCGGCGAGGAACAAAATGATCATCGCGAAGAATCCGAATACCCCGAGGACCAGCATGCCATTCGATCCTCCGGTCGCACGGACCGTGACCGCGGCAATGGCGATTACGAACCACACCCCTGCCATGAGGAAGAACGCGATCTGTCCCCACCAGGCGAACTTGCGGCCCTCTGCTACCTCTCGCGGAAGCCATGGTGGCGTGGCTCCAGGGGCCATGATCGATCCCATCTGACTCGGACTGCCCATTTTAGAATGCCTCCTCTAATTCATCCCTTCGACGGCTACCGTCAGAATCGTACTGGGCGTATTTAGGCTTATCTGGTCGTGGCCAGAACCATGTCGAGGCACTGGCCGGCACTTGCGAGGCTCAGTCCATCAAGGCAGCGAGTCGGTCCACTTCCTCGATCGCCTCGACCACCATCATCGGCGAAACGGAGAACGGCATGCTGGTCATGGAGTCGTTCGGGTCGCAGGCCTTCGCGGCGACCTCTGGCAGCCGCTTTCGATCGATTGCACCCAGGTCCGCCAATCTGGTCGGCAGGCCGAGCGACCTGCACCAGCGCGCCACGCGCTCTATCTCTCCCATTGGCCGCTTCTCAAGGACCATCTGGACCAGCGTCCCATAGGCGACGATCTCCCCGTGCTTCCGCCTTATGCCCGGGATCACAGTGAAGCCGTTG
>JBGOXV010000016.1:0-15840 GCA_041479325.1 Thermoplasmata archaeon | reverse complement strand
TCTATCAGACCCACGAACCTCGGAAAGTGCGGCGGAAGCCTCGTCTCTGGCTTGACCGCGATGACGTCGTTGTTCCTGGTGTGGACGAAGGCGTGCAGCTTCCCCCCGGCCGACAGATCGGAATCGATGCAGAGCATCAGGAAGAAGTGGACGATGTCTGGCCTTCCTCGCCGCTCGGAGTCTGGCAGCCTAGCGAATGCCGGATGATGGTGAGACGCATCGAGCAGCAGCTTCTCAGGCGCCTTGCCCCGCGCGCGTGCGTTATTGAGGATGCTCCGTTCGTTGACTATCTCCTTGGGGACGAGCTCCAGCTCCGAATCCGCTAGGATGAAAAACCATTGCGTCACGACAAGACCTCCTTCAGCTGGTTGTTCTCCTTCGCATACTTGATCTCCTGCGCGATCCTCCGGCCGGTAGAGACACCGGGCTCGAGCAGGTCCGAGTATGGCGAGCCTGAGATGAACGGGTTCGTCCCCGCGACTATTCTCGAGGATATCTCGAAGACCTTCACCGCGAGGCTGTCGGTGACGATGCACTCGAGGCAGAACGGCCCTATCATGCCCCCGAACAGCTCCAGGGAACGCTCGATCGCGCGCTCCCCCAGCTCCAGCAGCTTCGGGAGCAGGGACTCGCGGACCACCACGGGCACGTTCCCCGTGACCACGAATGTCGGGTAGTGGCCTATCTTCTTGAGCTCCTCCTGACCACCGAGCTTGTACATCTCATCGATGTTCGACTCGTCCCTCCTGTCCATGCTCATGAGCTCGAGCACCCCCTTGCTCAGGTGGTACCCGTCCGTCCGGATCGGCGAGTAGAAGAAGTGTATGTAGTACCTCGTCCCCAGGATGTACTCCTGGATGGAGAACTTCTGGGTATGGTCTATCCCCAGCTTGAAGTCCGGGTAATCCTTCGCGATGAAGAACCCACGCCCACCCTTCGCACCATCGTACTTGACCAGGACCGGACGGTCGATCATCTTCGGGTCATCAATCTTGTGCGGCATCTCGAGGCCAGCGCTGGTGAGCCATGTACGCTCCTTGTCCCTGTCGCTCTCCCATTCGAGCACATGCCGGTTGCCGAATGTGGGGACCTCGAGCGCCTCAAAGCTCTTGGGTGTCATGTACTCCACGAACGAGCCGTGGGGCACGATGATGACATTCCTCTTGGTAAGCTCCTCCTCGCGGTCGAGTAGCTCAGTGTACGAATCTACGAAAAGGAACTCGTCGGGCTTCCCACGCGGAAATGCGTCGTAGAACTTCGTCTTCTGGCCTATTGCTATGCCCAGGGTCTTGAAGCCTTCCTTCCTCGCTCCGTCGAAGATCTGGAGCGAGGTGTGTGAGCACGCCGTGGCGACGACGAGGTTGTCTTTGTCGTAGCCGTCGATGATGTGGTTTATCCTGTCACGCGAGACCATTGTCGCGCATATCCAGTCATCTGATTTAATACTTACCGTGTACTGGAAGGGCCCTGTTGACCCAAAAAGCGCCGTCTGGACCTACGGCACTCATCCATGCTTTGTGGATAGGCCTGCTAAGGCGGCCCGACATACGTAGTGTAGAAAATCCAAATGCCATAAATCATCGTGGCTGCCCACAGCGCGACAAAAAACGCCCCGACCATCCTGTGCCTCGCCCCTTTGGCGTTCAGGAAGAAGTTCTTCGAATTCCCGCCCTTGACCCTGTACCTGAAACCGAGCCAAATATTGGTGATGCCAAGCGCTGCTACGAGGATCGCGAGGGAAATGTGGAACAGTCCTGGAGTGTGCGGATAAGGAAACGATCCGAAAAAGCCCTGAGACACCCGGTAGATCATGAGCGGCTTCACGACCAGCAGGTCGCCCAAGAAGGCAGTCAACATCAGCCAGTGATGGTTCCTGCCCTTGTGCATATGGGCCATGATGACCGCAACGGAGATCACGATGCCCACCATCGCCTCGCCGATAAGGACCGAGAGCGCGAGGTACGTCATTCTGACGCCCAGAATGGTTATCAGGTCCACGGCGGGGGAATCCTGGTACGCCCGTAATATGGATTTCCCCGCTCCCGCTCACGTCCGGTCGGCCTGAAAGAATTATAGCATCGAACAGGATGCGCATCCCCAGGAAAGCCGGGGTTCAATCGATGACATCCGGAAATCCACAGCGGAGGCGCAGAAAAGCGCTTCTGACGGGCATCGCGACGAACGTCCTCGTCTTGGGAGTGGTCAGCCTGCTCACGGACATGAGCAGCGAGATGATCTACCCCATCCTGCCCCTGTTCCTGACGGCAATTGGAGCCAGTGGTCTGGTCATCGGCCTGATCGAGGGGGCCTCGGAGACCACAGCGTCGATCGTCAAAGTGTTCTCCGGATGGTACTGCGACAGGTTACCGAAGAGGAAACCTCTCATCTCAGCAGGCTACACGCTCAGCACCATCACAAAGCCGATCCTGGCTCTCGCGACGACGCCCCTCCAGGTCCTGGGCATCAGGATCACCGAGCGCGTCGGGAAGGGCATCCGCAGCGCTCCCAGGGACGCGCTGATCGCGGACTCGACGGCACCGGAGTATCGCGGGAGGGCTTTCGGGCTGCACAAGGCGTTCGATTCGTCCGGCGCGGTGATCGGGCCCATTCTCGTGATCCCGATCCTGTTGGCCGCGAGCTCGAGCATCACCGGCACATTCAGACTGGTGTTCCTCTTGTCCACTCTGCCTGCCCTGGCCGCTGTGATAGTCCTCTTCCTGTTCGTCCGGGAGAAGGCGGTGGTAAGGACCGGACAAACAGGGACATTCCTGAGGGATGTTAGCCGGCTGGGCAGACCCTTCTACATGCTCATGGCAGTTGTCTTGACCTTCTACGTGGGGGAGATAAGCTACGCGTTCATGGTCCTCAGGGCGTTCGACGAGGGCATCTCGCCGGTGGGCACGATTCTGATGTACATTCTGTACAACTCGTTGTTCGTCCTGGTCGCATTCCCAGCGGGGATCCTCTCGGACTACCGAGGAAGGAGGCCCGTGATAATCAGTTCATTCCTCATCTTCGCCGGCGCGGCAGCTGTGATGGCCGTCGCAAACTCTTGGTGGGTCCTGGCGATAAGCTTCGCCATGTTCGGCATATACAAAGGCGCCTCGGAGGGCGTCTTCAAGGCCTTCGTGACGGACGTGGTGCCCTCCAATCTTAGAGGCACGGCCCTGGGAGCATTCCACACCTCGGTGGGCCTGGTCATGCTTCCTGGCGGGATCGTCGCGGGGTATCTGTGGGACAACATCGGACACTGGGCGACTTTTGCCTATGGGTTCTTGACCGCGATCGTCGCAATCGTGCTTCTGCTCGGGGTGAGGACCTCGAAGAAGGTCACGCCCGATGAACAGCCCGAGGAATCCGCTTGAGCAGCGCGGCAATCCTGTCTCGATAGATCAAGATGGTCACAACGAGCCAGTAGAGCACGTACCCGGCTATCTCGGAGAGGGAAGGACTGCCGTCGTACCCGAACAGGGAGGTGAGGACCATTCCGAGGCTTCCCTGGTCATTGACGATCCAATTGGAATTCCAGACATGGTCGACCAATGGAGCGATGTAACCGGCCTCCTGGAACTCGAATATCCCCCGGGACACGAGACCGGCAGCGAACATGATCAGCAGTATGCCCGTGACTTTGAAGAATGTCCGCATGTCCAGCCTGGCTGAGTACTTGATTATCGCGATTGCCAGGACGAACGCAACCAAAAGGCCAACGACACCGCCAAGGATCACCTGCGCTCCTGTCGTCGTGAACGAGGTCGAGCCGAGGAAGAGCACGGTCTCGACCCCTTCGCGGAAGATGCTGATGAAAGCGAGCGCAATCATCCCGAATGTCCTTGCCTTGGTCAGCGCCTGCTCGACCTTCTGCTTGAGGCCCTCCGAGTAGGCCTTGCTGTTCTGATTCATCCAGAGGATGACTGTCGTGAGGATCGCCATCGAAACGAACATGGTCGTCCCTTCGAATACCGTCTCCAGCTTCCCCTCGAACTCGACGGCCAAAATGGCAAACAGGACCGCGACTCCGACGCTGGCCAGTATCCCAAGGCCGATGCCGAGATAGAATGGCCTCTCGAGCGACTTCGCACCCACCTTCTTCAGGTAGCCAAGGATGATGCCGACAATGAGAGCGGCTTCTATGCCCTCTCTGAGCGTGATCAAGAAACTCGCGAACACCTCTTTGACCCCCTTTTCCAACGTTCCATGAATTTAGGTATACCTAAACCTTTGCGCCTGACTAAAAACAGGCACAGCAAAGGGCGGAAAGGAAAGTGGTTTGATTGGACGAGAACCTATAGCTTTCTGCGGGCCAGCATCAGTCCGAGCGCCATCACGAGCGTTCCCACCACAACGACGAAGGAACTCGAGAACTCGGGTACCACGGTCGACACGATTATCGCACCCCACATGTAATGCGGGAAGCCGCCGTGATAACTGCAATGATATGTGTAGTTCCCGGGAGTCGTGGTCATGTTTGTTGCAGGGGATGACAGCCCAGAACTGACGGCGACATCAAATAAGCCGGTCGTATTGGACGTGGCCGTGTGAGGAGCCGCTCCCAGATTGTGCCATGTGACAGTGTCTCCGGGAGCCACAGTCGTGAACTGAGGAAGGTAGTAGTAATCGTACATATCGACATCATGGTTCGTTGCGGCCCTGGCCGGCATCAAGGGGCCTGCAACGGAAATGCCGATGACGAATGCCAGGACGATTAACATAATCACCGACACAAACTCCCTTCGCGCACGATCCGAGTAATTCTTCATTCAAGTCCCCCTAAGGACGATCAACTGTGCTTCTCGCTCGATTCACGGCTTCGAACATAACCCTGCCCCCGAACAGGTGCTGCTCGGGCACGGATAGGTTCATACTGATGTCTGTTGTACCCCCCTTGCCGCGTGGGGGCTTGAACGGTTGAAGATATCCAAGAGAGCGGCATATGGCATGATGGCGTTTGCGGCGATCATGTGGGCCACCTCGGGCACTCTGACCAAGCTGGCCATCGACCAGGGGGCGGACGTCCTCCAGGTCACCGTCCTGAGCTACGTGTTCTCCTCGGCCATCTTGCTGCCCGCCTTGGTCATCCTCGACCCGAAATCGCTGAGGGTCGATAGAAAGGATCTCCTGCCCCTGCTCGTCTTCAGCATGGTGACGGGGACCTTCTTCTCGCTGGCCTGGTTCATCTGCATCGATCTCACCGGCGTTCCCACGGCGGTCACCCTGCTCTACGCCTATCCGAGCATAGTCACGATAGCCTCGATATTCCTCCTCGGGGAGAAGCTCACAATCCAGAAGGCAATGGCCTTACCGCTCACGTTCGTCGGGGCCGTACTCGTGGCCACGGCCGGCTTCAAAGAAGGACTCTCATTCAACCTGCTCGGAGTTGCACTGGGTGTCTACACGGCAATCGCGGGTGCGATATACTACCTGTGGGGCAAGAAGTTCCTGGACAAGTACTCCGCCAACACCGTGATACTCTACATGACGGTGCTATCCGTCCCGGCTCTTTTGGTGATCGCGCTTCCTTTCGCCCCGTTCAGCCGCCCGATAACAGCCGCGGCCTGGCTCTGGATATTCCTCATCGCGCTCGTCCCGAGCACTATAGGCTTCGTCATCTCGATGTTCGCGCTGAGGTATATCGAGGCGAGCAAGGCGAGCATAGTGGCCAGCATCGAGCCGGTCGCGGCAGTGATCATCGCATTCCTGGTCCTGTCAGAGGCAATCAACGAATGGCAGGGCGTCGGCGTCGCCCTTGTGTTCATCGGGGTGCTGCTCCTGCGCTTGAGGACTGCAGGACCGCAAGAGAAGCCGGAAGAGGTCGTGTTCGACCGCTGAAACCGTGCTCAGGAGTAAAGAGCTTATATCGACTGGACCAATCACTCGAGGCATGATAGTCGCCCGCGCACCGAGCGGGATCCCTGGCCTGGACGCTTTGATCCAGGGCGGGATTCCGACCAACTCCACGATAGCTCTCCGGGCGGAACCATGCAACGCCACTGAGCATTTTCAGCAGCAGTTCATCGCTGAGGGGCTCAAGCAGGGCCATCCGGCGATATACTGCTGCCTTTCCAGGCCAGCGGCGACCGTGATCAACGGCCTCAAGCACCAGGGGTTCGACGTCCTGGAGCAGATCGCGAACGATCAGCTCGTTCTGCTGGATTGTTACTCGCTGCACACACGGACCTCGACGATGGGCGTGGACCAGGCAATCCAGAAGAAGATCATCTCCGTGACGGACGTGGATGATGAGGGCAAGCTTCAGGACGGCCTGGCGACCGCCGTCGAGAGGCTGAGCGGCCTCAAGAACCTGCGGACGGTCTGCGAGAACGTCGCCGGGACCCTGACCTCCAGGAGCGCTGTCGAGGTGATGCGATGGGGAAGGAGGGCCTTCGCGGACCTGCGAGCTTTCGAGACCCTGAACCTCCACACGTTCCCCGCAGGAGTGCGCGAGGAACTGTTCAACGTTATGGCACATGACTTCGATGCCGTGATCGAGGTGAAGGCTGACCAATCGTCCGAAAGGATCCGCTACTTCCTGAACATCCTGAAGATGCGCATGACCGCGATTCCGCATAAGGTGTTCGAGCTGGACACGGATTCCACACTCCTGTCAATAAGGGCGATCCAGAAGATCACTTGATGCTCAGTCCGCCACCCAGTGGGCGACGAGATCGTCGAACTCGAGAGTCGGTGTGTGGACGAGGTCCTCGTTGATGCATCTGTCTATGTTGATCGAGTAACTCAACTGGGCCCGGCCCGTTTCCACCTTGATCGCCATTTCGTTCTTGATGCGCTTGTATCTCAGCTTCAGCGGGCGGCCGTCTCCCATCTCGTACTCGGCCTCGTAGTGGCCGTCGACGCCATCGGACCTCTGAGAATCCAGCAGGAACTTCAGCGTGATTGGCTTCGCGCCGTGCTTCCTGACGAGCTCCTCGTGGAACGCCACAACAAGTATGAGGTCCTTGTCGATCGGAAGGCCAGCTTCAGGGCCCTTGACCACCATTTGGAAACCCTCGATGGCGATATCAACGAGGTCGACTGTTTTAAACCTTTCCGAGCTGGCAATCACCAATCGGAACCTAAGTCCTCAGAAAAGTGTTATACCGAAGTGCCGGAACGCGAGGAGCACGATCGACGCGCGGGTGATCCCCGCCAGGACGTTCACGAGCACGAACCAGCGCAGTCTCATGAGCTTCCCCTCCTTGTTCAGCACGGAGAAGATGTAGAGCGGGATCGTGTCCAGCATGAATGGGGTGGCGAGTATGGCGAAGAGCGCGAAGTACCCGTACCTCCGAACGAATCCCTCGCTCTTGTCCAGGAGCCACTTGAACCAGCCCCACTTGCCATAATTGAGGACCGTCTGCTCCAATTTGGCGCCGATGAAGAACACCACAATCGCCCCCACTCCTTTCCCCAGGCCAAGTGCCAACGCAGGTATGATGAACGGCATATTCTCCGGAGCCGCTACGAGGCCGGTTTCAACTGGGATCGGGAGGATGATGGCCGAGGCGATTGAGAACACGAACAGCGACAGCAGAAAGGTCGCGGGATCCCCCGAATGAGCGGTCAGGAACCCGATCAGCTGGTCCCAGAGTGAGGCCATATGACAAAACGTCATGGGTTTTCGTTACATCTAGCTTGCTGTGCAAGGCCGCCACGCGCGCGTGCGAGGACAGCGTTGAAAATGGGGGGAGCCAGAAAATTAAAAGACGATTCAAATAAATACCAAAGGCTTATATTCGTGTAATCTCATCCCCTCTCACTGGGATGTACTATGCCTAAGGCCGAAGGGAAGGACGATTCAGATTGGTTCACCCAGCTCGACGAGGAGCTGGAGAAGAAGACCGTGCAGATCACAGACAATCTTGCGGAGCAGAGCACGCAGAAGGATGTGATCAACAGGTCGCTGGTCGAGGACCTCTTCAGGATCTGGATCAGGTTCAACAAGATCAACGTGCATTTCTCGATGGCCCCGGACCCACAGGCGCCCACGTTCCCAGCACAGTTCGTCGTATTCCCCGACCAGTGGAGCTTCAAACCCGATTTCCCGTTCGGGGACATGGACAACACCGCACTCACGGACAGGACCCAGGGCAGGGTCGGAGACTCCCTCAAGGCCTGGTACTACAACGTCGAGAACCAGATGCACTTGAGGATGGTATTCGAGTTCTGCGAGGGCGAGCACTACTACAAGTACGCGGGATGGAAGAGGATCTTCACCCAGTACGTGCTGCTCGACCTCCCGGTGGCCAAGTTCGAGGAGAAGAAGTACCACGACGTCCTCGGCGACGTGATCAAGGCCTGGTACGAATCGCACCTGAGGCGAGACCGCGAGATAGTCCTGAAGCACATCAGGGAGAAGTACGAGAAGGGCGAGACCTTCACGCAGTGACCGGCCAGCGGTTTTTCAAAACGATTGCTCAGCTCAGGCCCTCTCGAGCCTGGCCAGCCACGAGCACAGCGTGCCCCCCACATGTGAGATGTCCTCGGTCGGGAGGATCTTGCCAGCGTTCGCATCGAATAGAACATTCGCGGAAGTGGGGACCTCCTCGTCCCCCAGCCATATGACCACAACGACCGGCACCTTGGGGAAGAAGCATGTCTTGAAGCTCACATCGCCCATGTGCATGGGCTCTGCACGGATCGCGTCACCGATATGCTTCAACACGTCCGTCTTCTTACCGAAAGTGCGCACCAGGAAATCGATGGTCCTCGCCTTGAAGGCGCTGTAGTACAACGCTCCACCCTCGAACTCCCGGAAGGTCACGAGCTTGTTTGCGAGTTGTCCATTGCCGGAGCCATCGAGATAGTGCAGAATCAGTATCCGGAGGTCTCCTCTCACCGGGCCTTGGTCACTGCGCACATGCGATATCTTTCTCGCCTCGAAGTCGATGATGCAGTCCTTGTCAAGGACCTTCAGCACGATCTGTTTGGACCCCAGCTTGAGACTTCCTCCGGAATCTGCGGCCAGCCCAACAAGATCCTTCTTCAACAACCGGGCCCAAGCCGCGTCGGCCGCATCTTGATGGGGGTCTCTCCCTTCAGGCATCGGAGGCACCTTCACGCCCTCAGGAACGAGTGAGCGTATAGTTTCTGGTTGAGGAGGACGTCGGAGGCTTTCGCGATCTTCATCAAATCCTCGTCGTTCGGGTCCACGATCGCAGCATCGACCCCTCTCCCGCGCAGCATCGCGAGGTAGGTTCTGTTCAGCAGGCCCTTCTCCTCGGCTCCACTGGACACGTTGCTCAGGCCCACGAGCGTCTTCGGCGGCGGCGAGCTAAGCGCCCGGAGGGCAGTGACGGTCTCCAGCAGGACAAGACATTGGTCCTGAGCAGCCGTGATCGGGAGCACGACGCCATCCAAATAGATCTTCTCCTGGCTGATCCCCTGGTCCATGGCGGCGGTCAGTAGCAGCATGGCCAATTCCGTCCTTCCCTCCACAGTGTTCGGGATGCCCTTCTCGTTGATTGTCAGGCACACGATCTCGGCATTGTGTTCCTTGGCGAGTGGTAGGAACTTCTCCATCCGCTTCTGCTCGGCGGTCGTCGAGTTGATGAGTGCCTCGTGCTTGCATTCCTTCAGCCCCGCCTGTTGCGCCTTGAAGCTGGGAGAGTCCAGCGACAACTTAGCGTCGACGGCATCCTGAATCGTCTTCACCAGCCAGACCATGTCACCGGCCGAATCATCCCTGCCTGGCCCCGTGTTCACGTCGAGGAGATCGGCGCCGGCGTCCAATTGCACTCTAGCGAGTTCCTGTATGAATTTCTCATTTCTACCATCGATGGCCTGCGCCACCTGCGGAAACTGACCGTTGATTCTCTCTCCAATGACTATCGTTCGCAATCCCCCTAAGGTGGTCAGGTACCCCCTTTCGAGTAGTCAAATATTCCGCTGATTTCACTAGCCGAACGCCAAAACAACCATCCATGACAACACAACTGTTAAACAGATACACGTTGTACGCTTCCGAGTTGATGCCAGGTGGCTAGGGAAGCCAAGCGTAGGTTCAAAGTCACGTTCCCCTCGGACGACGTGACAGTCGAGGTTGCCGAGGGCACGACCCTGCTCGATGCCTGCAGGCTCGCGGAGATAGCCATCGATGCGGTGTGCGGCGGCGAGGGCAAGTGCGGAAGGTGCAAGATGAAGCCGAAGGGCTCCTTCAAATCGACCCCTTCCTCCTTCATCACCGAGGCCGAGGCAGCGGAAGGCATCGCCCTCGGCTGCCAATGCTCTGTTCACGGCGACCTCACGGTGGAGATCCTTCCACGCTCAAGGATAGGCAGGCACCAGATACTCACCAGGAGCGTCGGGGAGATACCGCACCCTATCCAGCCCTGGGTCTACAAGCGATTCGTCGAGCTGCCACCAGCGACGATCAGCGACAACATCGCCGACCTCGAGAGGCTGACCCGGGGGCTCGGAACCCTGGGCCTATGTTCCCCGCTGGAGACGCTAAACGAGCTCTCGGATGCGCTGAGGGCTAGCGGTTGGAAGGTCACCGCGACCATCTCCAAGATCGAGCCCGTCAACGAGGTCACGCGGGTGGAGCCTCTGGACAGAACCGCCTCGCTCCTCGGCATCGCGGTTGACATAGGGACCACGACTGTCGTGGTGGACCTCGTCGACCTGCACTTCGGGAGCGTCATCGCGACCGCGTCGGACTACAACAGACAGACTTCGCGAGGGGAGGACGTGATCGCCCGGATGATGTACGGCGAGGAGAAGGGCAGGGAAGAGCTCAGAGTCCTCGTCAGGGACACCATGAATGAACTCATCTCGAGAGTCCTCAAGTCGGCCACCATCAAGCTGGGAAAGCGACCCTCTGCGGGGGACTTGGTCGCGGCATCCATAGCCGGTAACACGATCATGACGCACTTCTTCCTAGGTCTTGACACAAGGCGAATCCGCCTGGAACCCTACGTTCCCGTGTCGTACCATATGCCCTGCCTGAAGGGGCGGGAGCTCGACCTTGGAATCAACCCGAGGGCGAGAGCGTTCATATTCCCATCGCGCGCGGGCTACGTGGGGGGGGATGTCGTCGCAGACGTACTCGCGAGCGGAATGCACCGGTCTGACGATCTCACCATCCTGATCGATGTCGGCACCAACGGAGAGATAGTCCTCGGAGGGAAGGACTGGCTCGCGTCTTGCTCCTGTTCCGCGGGGCCCGCGTTCGAAGGTGGGGAGGTCTCGTGCGGCATGAGAGCCATGGATGGCGCGATCGACAAGATCCGTATCAACGACGACCTAACCACATCATACCACGTGATTGGAGGGGGCTCCCCTGTCGGAATCTGTGGCTCTGGTCTGATTGACCTTGTTGCGGAGATGTACTCATCCAGAATCATAGACCGGAAGGCTAGGATCCAGGAGTCCAGGTCCAAAAGGACAAGAACGTCAGAGAGCGGTCTCGAGTACGTGATCGAGACGAAGGACAGACTGGGCAAGGGCGCTTCAGCGGACCTTGTGGTTACCGACGCGGACCTGCAGAACCTCCTGAGGACGAAAGCGGCGATATTCGCTGCGTGCTCGACCCTCCTGAAGAAGACGGACGAGTCGCTCGACGGGATGGCAGGTGTGGTCATCGCGGGTGGGTTCGGTTTCCACATAGACATCGCCCGTGCGATATCGATCGGGATGTTCCCCGATCTGCCCCAGGAGAAGTACAGGTTCATAGGCAACGGCTCGCTCGGGGGGGCGAGATTGGCCCTGATTTCGGCGAAAAGAAGGAGGGAGGTCGAGGACATATTCGAGAAGATGACCTACTTCGAACTTAGCGTCGACAACGACTTCTACAACGAGTTCTCCTCGTCGCTGTTCATCCCGCACACGGACCTGAGCAGGTTCCCGAGCGTCGCAGGAGACAGGGCTGGCAGGAGGAAGACGGGATGACATACGTTATCGCGGTCGCAGGAAAGGGTGGAGTGGGCAAGACGACCTTCGCGGCCTTGGCGGTTCGCCATCTGTGCGACGCGACGGGGGAGGTCGTGCTCGCGGTGGATGCGGACCCGAACTCCAACCTTGGGGAGAAGCTCGGGACGCCCCCTGGAAAGACCTTGGGAGACATCAGGGAAGAGATCTTGGCCAAGGGAGACGAGCAGCCCAAGGGCGTGTCGAAGCAGGAACTCATCGATTACGAGATCAGGCTAGCGCTGAGAGAAGGGAACGGGCTCGACCTCCTCACGATGGGGCGGCAGGAAGGCCCGGGCTGCTATTGCTACGTCAACAACTTGCTGAGAACAATCATGGACTCGCTGGCGGACAGGTACAAGTACGTGGTGATAGACAACGAGGCTGGCATGGAGCACCTGAGCAGGCGGACGACGAGGAGATCCGACATCCTGTTCGTCCTGCACGACGGGTCGAAGGCATCGCTCGAGGCCTCGAAGAGGATCTCTGCCCTCGCAGACGAGATGAAGATAAAGATCGGTCGAAAGGCGCTCGTATGCAATCTCATGAGCGCCGGTTCGGAGGCCCCCTCGATTCCAGAGCTTCCGGGCTTCGATGCGGCCTACGGGATTAGGAGATCAGCCAAAATCCAGGCCAAGATGGTCGAGACGGAATCCCTCATGGAGATTCCGAAGACCGACCCAGCGTTCTCGGACGTGGCCAGGGTCGTGGACGCAGAACGGAAGAGGAACTGAAATCAGGCGGACAGCGCCTTCAGAACCTTCGGCAACCCGGAGGACTCCCTCGGCCCGACGACGACCTTCAAGTTCGTCAGCTCGTTGAGCTTCCCGCTCATCCTGCTTACCTGGCCCGGGATCACAAGCTCGTTCCTCGTGCTCTTCTCCTTGATCTTCTCGGCCTCGACGGCCTTGGCCACAGACTCCGGGGTCAACTTCCCCGCTGCGAATGCAGTCATGACGGACTGACCTTCCGTGTCGACAACCAGCAACCAGACAGGCACCTTGCTCTTCTCTATGTCCGCCCTGACCGTGAAGTACGTGAGCGAGAAGTTACTGGTGAAGAGCACTGGCGACCTGTCGGTCGGCTCCCCGACCTTGTAGAGACCAGCCTTGACCTGTATCGGGACCTGTGGGTCCGTGAATATGTTCTGCCTCAAGGCCATGAGCGGGTAGATGAACTCTCTGGAGACGTCATTCATCAACACCATCGACGAGTACTTCATCACACCGAGAGCGGCTTTCATCTCATCTCGAGGCGAATTCCCAAGGACCGTAACTGTCGGGTATCCCAGCGGCCTGAACTTCTTCTTGATGGCCGCTCTGCGGAGTGTGGTCAGCTCCTCAAGCATCTCTCCAGCTGTGGATTCGGACGGCTCGAGGACGAGGTCCACGACGCCCGCCTTCTTCGCCTTCTCAGTGAGCGACGATAGCTCCTCGGCGCTTGCAGCGCCTCCGATCACCAAGGGGAAGGCGCAGGCTTTCGCGACAGCGATCATCTCGTCGAAGTTCTGCGGGGTCGCACGGTATAGGAGCGGCCTCCCTGGCGCGCACAGCGCCAGAGCTTCCGCCATGAGCTTGGGGTCCTCTGTCATGATGGTGACGGGAAGCCCGGTTCCAGCCGCATTCCTAACCGCGTCAAGGAATTCCTGAGGCGTGCCTGTGGAGTGCCTCACGGCCACTGAGTCGACACGGATGATCTGCCCCACCCTCTCGAATGATAGTGATTTCGCGGTCTCCAGCCTGGCCTTGATCATGTCGAGTCCCTCGGCATCGTCCGCGATGATCCCCAGGACCGTCGGGTGAAAGAACGCCTTGTCATGCCTGAAGAGCTGCGTCTCGTCTCCGATCTTGGCGGCGGCGTCCGCAGTCCCGAACGCTACCAGCTTGATGGGGGGCGCTCCGCTCTCTTCGAGCGCGGTCTTCGCCTCGGGGCTAACGTACGGGCATGCCGCAAGCGCGACCTTCTGGTTCGCCAGCTGCATCGCAAACGCGAGGCATGTCGGGAACTTGCACTCGCCGCAGTTCTTCCGCGGAAGCAGCTTGTATATCTCCATGGCCGTCGGCATCCCTAATCGCCTCCCATAAGGTCTGCAAGTGCGTCCTTGAGTCCGGCCACCGCCTTCGGATGGCGCATGATGACCATATCAGCTCCAGCGACGAGCGCGGAGTACGCTGTGATCTTCTCCCAGTTCTGGCCCCTGAGCTCCGACCTCCCCTTGTCCGGGCTCTCTTCCACCGCGTCAGGAACTGTCCAGGCGCAGGAGCAGTCGCAAAGCATAGGCATTTGCAGGACCGGGTCCCCTGACAGCGCGCTTTGCCTCAGCCGCTCGATCACCGAATACGAGTACTCCAGCCCCATTCCCAGGGCCGCCATGAGAGGGTCCATGATGATGTTCTCTGGCTTCATGCCGAAGTCCATCAACAAGATGTTGATCTGTTTCGCGAGGTTGATGTCCAGGTTGGAGAACGCGACTATCCCGTGGCCGTTCGCCATCGCGGCAGCGGTGATGGATTTGTACGCCTTCTCCTCTGCCTGTCCCAGGAACAATCTCTCGCCCTTCGCGGCGTTCGAGACCGCCTCCATGAGCTTCGCGTCCTTCTCCTCGAACCCGCAGCCGTAGACGATGAGCGGGAGAGATACCGATTTCAGAACCTTCTGGACGAGCGAGACGCACTCCTCCACAGGCCTGTTCTCCTCGTCCGGGTTGGCGGATAGGAGCCTCAGGAGGAGGACCTCCGCGCCCCAGTCGCTCTCGCACTTCCTCGCCCACTCGACCGGATCCTTGATAGCTGGGCCCATCGAGCTGAGCAACTGGTCGGGAACGACGCGCATCGTGTCGACAACGTCCATGGCCACGAGCGGCTTGTGAGGCATCTCGCTCTCGAATCTGTGGAAGGGCAGCCCGTTCGAGCCGCCCAGTACAAGCCTGACGCTCCTGGTGCCACCCTGTTCCTTGGTGGCGCCTATCGCTACTTCCCTTATCCTTCCTGGAAATTTCTCTTTCGGCACTTCAAAAGCCATTTCCGTCACCTCTGGTCTTCAAGTCATCATAGGAGGCATCTTCAGGGCTGGATGGTCAACTTTCACCAGCCAGCAGCTGAGCTCCTCAGGGGTTTTGGCGACCGTCTCATCAGCGATCTTGCTCACGAAGTCTGGCACGCCGGCCTCAGCGGCCCTCTTGTTGAGCTCCTCCTTCATCGCCTCTTTCAGGTCCTTTGGCATCCAGACGATGCGCAGGAAGCCGCCGTCCGCGCTGATGAACTTCTTGCTAACAAGGTATCTTCTCCCGACTCCGATGAAGCCGGGCATCTGCACCCCGCCCCCGATCGAGCCAGCGAGAGTCGAGAACGACATTCCGAGCGGGGTCATGCCGGAGTGCTCCCTGTTGACCACAACAACGCCCTGAAGATCCGGGGACACTCCGACGATGCACTCGAAGCACCCGCACGATGTCATCGGGTCCTCCATCATCGTGTATGCGCTGAACTTCTGCAGCTTGCCGTGAGTCTTCTCTACAACGACCTCGTTCACGCCGCTCCACTGTCCCTTGACCGGGTCGATGGTCTCCTTCTTCGGGACCGGGTTGTTCGGGCCCGTCGGCGCGATCTGGAACGATGCTTTCGCGTCCAACCAGTTGATGGCTCCGCAGAGGCCTAGCCGCTCTGGCGTGACTATGCACAGGTGGCCAGGCGCGAAGCTCTGGCAGAGTGAGCAGGTGTAGAACGTGTCGACGCGCTCGTCGGTGAGGTCCGCGATCCTAGCGTCTCTCTCGGCATAAGACACCTTCGCCTCGTCGAGATGCTTGCGCAGCTCTGCCTCATCGGTGATGATCGTGACTTCGATCTTCGAGACGATCGCGCCGAACTCCTGCTTCATCTTCGTGACGAGGATGTCCCCGAAGTGCTTCAGCCGCAATCCGGCCTTCACGGAGTTCTT
>JBGOXV010000015.1:0-16076 GCA_041479325.1 Thermoplasmata archaeon | reverse complement strand
GGTCGCGATGAATAACCAACAGAAACACATCCTTACCGAGTCCACGACTACGATCGAGGAGGCCAAGGCACAGCTCAAGATGGCGGCCGCGGTCGTGGGCGGTGTCGAGGAGCTCAAGAAGAGACACTACATCTCGGCCATGCTTTGCACGATGTCCCCGCTCATGCTCGATGGCACAGCGACGGACGCGGCCATGATCTGGGCCGAGAACCATGTGCCCATACACATCACGGGCATGGCGCAGGCGGGCGTCAGCGGCCCGATCACCATTGCCGGCGACCTCGCTGTGAACCACGCGGAGACACTCTCAGTGGTCTGCATCATGCAGGCATACGCTCCCGGATCGCCTCAGATATACGGCTCGGTACTTTCGAGCATGGACCCGAGGACTGGGTCCTACATGGGCGGTTCCCCAGAGAGCGCCCTCCTATGCTCAGGAGCAGTCCAGATGGCAAGGTACTGCAAGCTGCCGAACTCGGTAGGAGGCCTCGGGTCAGGTGCGAAGATACCAGGGATCCAGGCGTCTCTCGAGAATTCCATCTCGGCCATGTGGTGCGCCCAGGTCGGTGGAGAAATAGTCAATGGATTCGGCGTGCACGATGGATCCACTTGCCTTTCGTATGAACAGCTTATGCTCGACAACGAGATCGCGGGGAACGTCCTGAGGATCTATAGAGGGTTCGATGTGGACAAGGAGACACTCCCTGTTGACTTGATCAAGAAGGTGGGCATTGGTGGAAGCTACCTGGCTCAGATGCACACGATCAAGCACATGAGGGAGACATACATACCGGTGCTCTGGGACAGCGACCCCTACGACATGTGGGTCAAGAAGGGCGGCAAGGGCCCGATGGAGCTCGCGAGGGACAAGTGCGATTGGGTCCTCAAGAACCACAAGCCCGTCCAGCTGGATCCGAGCGTGTCCAAGGCGATTGACGGGGTCGTCAAGGACTTCTCCAAGACCTAGAGCGGAAGCAGATCCGCAAACCCCTTTCTTCTATTATTATTCAGACGAAATATATGTATATGTTTATAATATTATAAAATTATATAACATCAAAGATGCTCGTTTCGATTCGAAACATGCCCTCATCATCCATGTGGATTTCGATGTAGGCCAGATGTCCACCAACCATCGGTCGTCCGCGATAGGTTTATTAATGGTGAGAATATACTGCGAATTTGCGGGGGTGTAGCTCAGCTAGGTAGAGCAATCGGCTCTTACATCGATCGGAATCGGTCGATGGAGACACCGATTGGCCAAGGGTTCGAATCCCTTCACCCCCGCCATTCTTCCATCGTGCGGACAGAGAACCTCAACCTTCCTCTGGCATCAGCCCGAGGAGCTTGGCGAGCGCCACGGTGAAATCCTCGATCTTGACGTTCACCAGTGACGGATCTACGGGGGTCTTGTCCTGGATCGCGCAGTTCAGGTGGACCTGGCATTTCGGACAGAACATCAAGAGTTTGTCGGCGCCGACCCTTTTCGCTTCGACCACTCGCTCTATTTGGATCTTCTTCGCACTCGCGTTGCAGTTGGCCCACGCGCTTACGCCGCAGCACACCGCCTTGTCCCTTGTATTTTCCATCTCGACGAACTTGCTCCCTGAGAACGCCTTGGCGAGTTCTCTCGGGGAGTCGTACACTCCGGAATGCCGGCCGAGCCGGCACGAGTCATGGTAGCTGAAGGTGAACTCGGACTTCGCGGATGGCTCGACTTTGAGGGCTCCCGAGTCGATGAGCTGCTTCGCGAAATCAGCCATGTGGACCAGTTCGAACTTGAGATCGCCAGCCAGGTCCTGGTAGTCGCTCTTGAAGGTCCTGTAGCACTCCGGGCAGGTGAAGACGACCTTCTTCGCCCCCGACTTCCGGATGACCTCGAGATTGTGCTCCATCAGTTTCTCGAAGTCCTCTTCGTCACCGGTCCAATTGAGATCGTGTCCGCAGCATTTCTCCTCGTTGCTGACCACTGGCACGATTCCGGCCTTGTTCATAATCCTGACTGCGCTTTCGCAGATCGACTGAAGCCGCAGCCCGGGCCTATCGTAGAAGATCGCATCCATGTGCGGCAGGCACCCGACGAAATAGAAGATGTCCCCTTTCTCTGCTATCTTGAGGTCCTTATTGACCCATCCCAGCCGTTCCTGTTTGAGATTGCCCCTGGCCATCATCCTCTGGGTGGCGTGGATGAGCCCTCCCTGCGAGCAGAGCGGGGCCGCTCCGAACTCCGCCGCCTCCTCTCGCATGCCTCTGATGAACCCGGAGTAGTCTACCTTGTACGGGCACATCGAGTTGCATTGTTCGCATGTCGTGCAGGTCCAGATGTCCCTGTCGTTGGCGATGTTGTCGACGATGCCCTCCATCGCCCTCAGCACGATGGTCCTCGGAGCGAATTCTTGATCGGCCTTCGCCACGGGACATACCGTGGTGCACTTGCCGCACTCGACACAGTCGAAAGCGCCCGTGTCTTCGATCAGCTGCTTCACGGCGGCTTTCGTCTGCTCCTTCGTCCTGGCCTTCAGCTCCTTTCTCCTCTTCGGCAGGGAAAGAGGACCCAAGGCTCTCACATCGTTGGTGAACTCCTTCACGGTCCGGGCGAACTTGGATCTCTCGGATGCGTTTATCCACTCGGTCCGGAGCCTCCTGGAATCGATGCCCACGATGTCCATGAGCTTCTTCAGCGAATCCACTCGCTCCTGGGCCCTCTTGTTGCCGGAGACGTAATGGCAGTTGTCTATCAGGCAGCCGATGACCATGACTCCGTCCACGCCGTTCTCGAACGCGTCGATTATCGCCCCCGGCTCGACGCTCCCGCTGCACATCACCCGGACGATCCTGATGTTCGGGGGGTACTCTATCTTGTTCACTCCGGCTAGGTTGGCTGAAGGGTAGCCGCACCATGTGCAAGCGAAGGTGATGATCTTCGGCTCGAAGCTTTCACTCATCAGCGCCAGCCTCCTCCGCGATGGCGCGGACCATCGCCTCGACCTGCTCCAGTTTGAAGTTGTTGATAGTTATCGCCTTGTTGCAGCACGCGACGGCGCATGCTCCGCAACCCTCGCATCTGACCTCGTCTATCTTGGACAGCAAAACTCCCGTCTTTGGGTCTTTGACTATCTCAATGGCCTCGAATTCACAAGCCTTCTCGCATCTCCCACAACCTCTGCATCTCTGCTCATCGACGAAGGCCACGATCCTTGGGAACTTCGTCTTCCCCTTCTTCATGAGTTCGATGGCGCTTGCAGCTGCGGCCTTTGCGTCCTCTATCGAGTACCTGATCCCTCTGGGACCCTGTGCCGTCCCGGCAACGTAGATGCCTCTTCTGAATTCCGAGGGGAACATGGGGTTGATGTCCTTCATGAACTTGTCAACGTCAGTCTGGATGTGCAGCATCTTGGCAATCTTCTCACTCCCGTCGGCAGGTTCCTGACCGACCGAGAGCACGACCAGGTCGGAATCGATGTTGAGCAGCGTGTCGGAGTCGGTGTCAGACGCTCTCACGAAGAGCTTCCCCTTGTCCTCGACAACTTCGGCGACGCGTCCCCTGACGAAGTTTATGCCCTCTTCTCTGGCTGCGATATAGAATTCCTCGAAACCCCGGTAAGGGCCGCGGAGATCGATGTAGTGGATGTATACGTCCGCACTCGGGTCCAACCTCTTGATCTCGCGGGCCTGGCCAATGGCATAGGTGCAACACACGAGAGAGCAGTGAAGATTCCCTTTGGTCTTGTCTCTCGAGCCCACGCATTGGATGAAATTGATCGTCCTCGGAGGCTTTCCGTCCGAAGGCCTTTTCAGCCCGCCTCCTGTTTCCCGGCCTGCCACTAGGAGCTGCTCGAGCTCAGATGCAGTGATGACGTTCGGGTTCCCGTAGCGCAGCTCGGGGATGCGTTTTGGGTCGAAGGTCTTGGAGCCCGTTGCCACGATGACGGTTCCAACGTCGATCTCCTTCGTGCCTGACGGTGTTCTTATCTTCGCATGTCTAGATCCGAACCCTCCGGTCATCTCCTCCAGTTCTGAGTCGAGAAAGACCTCTATGTTCTTGGTCTGGAACACATCCTCGGACTTCGGTGTGAACACACATTCCTTGCAGTACTGCATGCAGCAGATGCCACAGTTGTGCGTGGGAAAAGTCATGCTCAGCTTGTAGGTCCTGCCTCCGAGCTCCGAAGTCCTCTCCAGCAGGTAGACCTTGAACCCTTCACTGGCGATGTCAAGCGCAGCCTGCATGCCGGTCACGCCACCGCCGATCACCAGAGCGGAGCCTTTGATGGGGATATCGATGTCCTCTAGGGGCACGAGCTTCTCCGCCCTCGCTATGGCCCCCTTGACGAGACTCTTTGCCTTGCTGGTGGCCTTCCTCTTGTCTGGGTGGACCCATGCGCATTGCTCTCGGATGTTCACCTGTTCGAACAGGTACTTGTTTAGCCCCTCCTCCTCAAGCGCCCTATTCACTATGAGTCCCTGAATGTTGGGCGAGCAAGCACCGACAGCCACCCTGTCGAAATGCTTGGTCCTGAATTCCCCCTTGAGGTATTCCTGGCCCTCACGTGAGCAAAGCGCTTCGTGGACCCCGATCGAAACCACCCTTGGGTCCTTTCGGAGCTCCTCGGCGATGGCCTTCGTGTCGACGCGCTTGCCAATCTCATCCTTGCAGGTGCACAGATACACGGCTATGCCCTTTCGGACCGCATCCTTCTTCTCTCCGTCGTCGGCCATCGTATCAACCCTTGTCGATGGATCTTTCCTCAAGCGGAGTCACAATCGTTGGTACATACATCCTAACAAATGTGAACAGCTGGCTTCCCCGAATTGATAGATAACGATGCTAAGGTACATTATGTTTTCCAGATTGGAGGCAGTCATGGTGTGAGAATGCCTTGGGCGGGCACTTGATCTTGGCGTCCGCGGGTCTCCGCGGCCAGACAGGAGCAAAGGTTAATGTCGTCGCTGAACTTCAACACCCTCATCATGGTTGCCAAACACGTGTACTTCGTCGGCACCGCAGGCTGCGGGAAGAGCACGCTCACAAACGCGTTCCAACTGTGGCTCCAGAACCAGGGGTACGATGGGATCACAGTAAACCTGGACCCGGGCGCGGGCACGTTGCTCTACGCTCCTGACGTCGATGTGAGGGACTGGATCAAGATCGAGGAGGTCATGGCCGAGCAAGGGCTAGGACCGAACGGTGCTCAGGTCGCGGCCGCCGACATGATTGCTCTCAACATAAGGGAGATCGCCCAGGTGGTCGATGGTTTCGACACAGACTACGTACTGATAGATACCCCTGGGCAGGTCGAACTCTTCACGTTCAGACAGAGCAGTCGGGTCGTAGTCGAAGAACTGAGTGGGGAGGCTGCGTCCATATGTTATCTCTTTGACCCGTTGCTGGCGAAGACCCCGAACGGGTATGTCTCCAGCATGATGCTCGCATCCACAGTGCACTTCCGGATGCCCGTCCCGTTGATCTCACTCCTCTCAAAATCAGACCTGCTTTCTGAGACCGACATGGAGAGGATACTCCTTTGGGGCCAGGACTACTACGCTCTGCTCAATGCGCTCCTCGATGAGTCGATCGAGGCGCAGACCCAGGTCAGCGTCGAATTCCTCCAGGCCCTGGAATCGATAGGCGCCGGAGGGTCGCTCATCCCGGTGAGCGCCGAGACCGGAGCCGGGCTCGAGGACATCTATGCGAGCGTGCAGCAGATCCTCGAAGGCGGGGAAGACGTGGAACACTGATTCATCGGTTTGCGTCAGCGGGACGATCCGTTCCGGCGGCTTCGAGTGTCCGAGCCACTTCACGGCCTTCCTCAGACAAGGCCACATGGATCTTGCTGGACCGCAGTTGCGTTTCCACGAGGTTCTCTTTCCTCAGGATCCTCAGGGTCCTTTCCGCGGCCTGCCTGGTCGCAGGCTGAAGCGTCGGGAGGAGTTCGTCGAAGAGCATCCCACCGTCCCTTATTGACATGATGAATCTGACCTGGGACACTGTGAACCTGTCGACCGCGGTGGCCCCCTTCAGGACCGGCAGTTTGGTGACGCGCTCGTCACAATGGTATGCCTCCGTCCCGAGGCGGAATGCGGAGAACAGAGCAGCGTCCCCCAGCAACTTGGAGCCTCCACTTATGTTGAGGGCGACCTGGTTCGGGTACCCTGAGGCAGGATCCCTTGAGCATCGAATCAGGACTTCACATATCTCCTCGACAGTCTCCATGAATCCATTTGTGTCCACGGGTTCGAAATCCAGATCATGTCCGGACACCTCTTCCAGGCGCATCAGCCTGCGGAACCCTTCGGTATCCTCCGCGGACGCCTCACCCACCAGTACGAGCTTCTCGTAGGGCAGGGCCTTCATCGCGCTGAGCACCTTGGCGCAATCGTTGCCGCCGAAGGTTGAGACCAGGACCCTCAATCGTCATCACCGAGCAGCAGTTCAGTCGACTCCTCGAGCACGACGATCCTCTTCCTCGCGTCGCCCGGATGCTTCTCGAGCCTTACTGCCCCCTTGGAGACGAGGTTCCTGAGGTGGTGGTTCACCGTTGCCTTGTGCTTTCCGACAAGGGCTGCG
Organism: Thermoplasmata archaeon; assembly: GCA_041479325.1. Taxonomy (GTDB): domain Archaea; phylum Thermoplasmatota; class Thermoplasmata; order UBA10834; family UBA10834; genus COMBO-56-21. Next base: position 9,508 of record JBGOXV010000015.1, on the reverse strand, counting down.
AGTTCCACCTCGGTCAGCGCTTTCGCCCTGTTCTTGAACAGAGTGCGCAGTATCTCCCTTTCCTCCCCGGACAGCACCTGATTGTACTCCATGCGGAGGAGGGGCAGATGGATCTCCTGGTAGGTCACGTCGTGTACGTAGACGGTCGGTATCCCCTCGAGGATGCAGACGAGGAGCGCCGCCGATGATGTCGGCCTGGTTCCGCCGGCGATGTTGAAAACAGCGATCTCCTTGCCGTCCTTCTTCTGCTTACGCACGTCGCGGCGTATCTTGAGCGCGATGCTCTTGAAATCAAACGGGTCGTCGAGTTCGATGCCCATGGCGCTGATATTCATGCTTCTGCAGTATTCCAGCACTGCGGCCTTTGCTTCGGCGACCTTCTTGATGGCATCCTGTTCCTTTGGGTCCGCACCGCAGTAGAAGACTACCTTCTCGACATTGGGTGTGGACCTGATCGTTGGGATCAGCGACTTGGGGCGATATCCGAGGGTTCCGAACACGACTGCCATTCATCTCACCGGGATGTTGTAGGCGTTTCAAAGCATTTAGTTTCTACGATACCGTTAGATTAATAATGAAACGATTATTAAAGTGCGCCCTACATACATCCAGTGAACCCCGAGGTCAAGCTGTATTGCCATTGATGATACGATATCAGGTCTTCATCATTACAAGGGCCGCGGCTCTTCCAGCCATGAACGGAAGGGATGCTCAGAAGCCGAGGAGGTTCAAGCACGTGTTCTTGGATGCCGAGGGAACGCTCTATGTCCCCAAAGGCAAGAGGTTGCTGTGGGAGTTCTGGGCGAACCCGTCTCCTGAAGCGGCTGTGGAGTTCTTCGAGCTCGATAGCGGCGTGGTGGAGACCCTGAAGACGCTGAGAGACCAAGTCGACACCCTCTGTCTCGTGTCTCGTAATTCATGGCCCATCCTCTCTGCGATCCTTAAGAAGTATGGGATCGAGAAGTCATTCGACGAAATCATCCTCAACGGGGACAAGGGCAAGAAGATCGAGCGGTACCTCGCCAAGCACGGACTGAGCAAGGATGAGTCAGTGATGGTCGGAGACATGCCGGCTCTAGATCTTTTCCCCGTGCTCAAGGCTGGGATTGACGCGGTCCTTGTCGACAGATGGTACAACAGGATGGTCAGGGCCGAGAGGATCAAGGGCCTCAGCGAGCTTCCGGCCTGGTTGAGGATTGCTGACATTGCCGATGGCATTGGAAAGAACAGGGTGCGCATCGCCTCGCTGGACGAGTTCGAACATCAAGGCGATCATGACAGAGCGCCTTCAAGCGTAGCCGCGACCAAAAGGTTGATTGCCGTCTCAGGCGCATGAGGTGCGACAGTTGAGAGGAAGAGCGAGGCACGGCAAGATGATAAGCATCACGGCCTACGGCGGGACGGACCACATAGGCGGTAACAAGATCCTGCTCGAGGACGGGGACACAAGGATATTCCTCGACTTCGGCGAGCCGTTCAACATGAAGGACGAGTTCTTCGTCGACTGGCTAGTGCCGCGCGAGTCAAGGACAGGGCTCAAGGACTACTTCTTCTTCGACCTGATGCCCCAGATCAAGGGCTTGTATGGGGAGTGGTGGCTGAAGGACACGGATCTGAAGTACTCCAAGCCTGAGTTCGATGCGATTTTCATCTCTCACATGCACTTCGACCACGCCATGCACCTCAAGTTCGTAGATGACAAGGTTCCCGTCTATCTGGGAGCAGCTGCTGAAGCCATCAGACAGTCATGGGAGGCGACCGGCGGGGCCAACATTTCATTCGGCGACCATGACTTCAAGACATTCCGGACCGGATCGAAGATCAAGGTCGGCTCGGTAGAGGTCGAGCCGATCCATGTGGATCATTCTGTTCCGGGGGCATACGGTTTCCTAGTGCATACGTCAGAAGGATGTGTTGTCTACACTGGGGATCTCAGGCTCCACGGCCCCAGGAGCGATATGACCCGGGAGTTTGTGAATCGTGCCGCAGCCGAGAAACCGATCGCCCTCATATGCGAGGGCACACGGGTCTCGCCTGACGATCCAAGGGAGGACCTCTCCGAGAAGGAGGTGGAAGAGAGGGCCAGGAAGCTGGTGGCGGGCAACAAGAAGCTGGCGATCGTCTCGTTCTATCCCAAGGACGTCGACCGCATGCGCACATACAGGGATGTCGCGAAGGCGACCGGCAGGAAGCTTGTGGTTTCGACGAAGGTGGCCCACCTCCTCGAATCCCTCAAAGGTGACAGGCAGATATCAGTCCCCGACCCGATGACGGACCCGAACATGCTGGTCTACGTGCGCCAGGGCATGTCAAGGCCGCTGCCCCATGACAAGCACTACATGGACATGCTGGGGCGCAGCGACCACGTTGTATGTTGCGACGATGTCGCCAAACGCCAGGGACAGTTGATCTTCCAGACGGACATAATGCAGCTGACCGAGCTCATAGACATACTTCCCAGTCCGGGAAGCCTCTTCATAAGGTCAAAGAGCGAGCCGTTCGAGGAGGACGATGTCCAGGAGGAGATACTGCAGAACTGGATCAAGCGGTTCGATCTCGACTTCCACCAGGCGCATGCGTCAGGACACGCCAACATGGAAGAGATATTCGACATCATCCGTAGAATCGGCCCGAAGGTCGTCGTGCCCGTGCACACCGAACACGCGGAGTTGTTCACGAAGTGCGGAAGGGCTGTCAAGCGCCCTGTCGCCCGCGAGAGCATCTCTTTGTCGAAATGACCTTTAATGGGTAGGATATGTGCCCTGCAAAGCGGATGTGACCTCCTCAGTCGAACTTCATTGTACGCCCCAATCGCTTAATAATCAAGACCAATGTTCACTCCTGGACAGTAGGAGCTGTGAACCGTAGATGCACGCGGTCGTTAAGCGGAACAGGGAGCCGGGAGCGTCGATCGAGGACGTGGACAAGCCAGTCGCCGGCAGTGGCGAGGTTCTCGTCAAGACGAAGATGACCTCCATCTGCGGCACGGACGTCCACATATGGGACTGGAACCACTGGGCCCAGAAGCGCGTCAAGACGCTGCCGATCATATTCGGACACGAGTTCTGCGGAGAGGTCGTCCAGGTGGGCAAGGGCGTCAAGAAGGTCAAGGTGGGTGACATGGTCTCCGCCGAGACACACATCGTGGACGGCACATGCTATCAGTGCAAGACCGGCAGGATGCACATCTGCCGGAACATGAAGATCCTGGGCGTCGACACCGACGGCGTCTTCGCCGAGTACGTCAAGCTCCCTGAGCGAAACGCGATGAAGCTTCCGAAAGGGTTCGACCCTAGGCTGGGGTCTCTCATGGAGCCCCTCGGCAACGCCACATTCACCGTCTTCCCGAACGACTGCTTCCACGACATAAGGGACAAGAATGTCGTTGTCGCAGGCTGCGGACCGATCGGCCTGATGGCGATTGCTCTCCTGAAGACAATGGGCGCGAAGCAGGTATTGGCCACCGAGCTCGCTAGCGAGAAGGTCAGGACCGAGCTGGCGAAGAAGCTGGGCGCTGACCATGTGCTCGATGCTGCGATGGGGGACGTTGCGCTCGTCAAGAAGGTCAAGGAACTGACTGATGACAATGGCGCCGATGTGTGTCTCGAGATGTCGGGAGCGGCACCGGCCCTCAGGCAGGTCTTCGAAATGCTGACGCCCGGTGGGAGGGTCTCAATACTCGGGCTCTACAACGATCCTGTCACGCTCGATGTCAACACACTAATCACGTTCAAGAGCGCTACGATCTTCGGCATCACCGGCCGGAAGATGTTCCAGACCTGGGACCTCATGTTCCAGGTCATGAAGAAGCCGGCCTTCAGGTCGAAGCTCTCATCGATAGTCACGCATACCTTACCCATAAGGGACATCGAGAAAGGGATGGAACTCATTCGTACGAAGAAGGCAGCGAAGGTCTTGCTCAGGCCCGAATGGTGAGGGAATGGCCGCCAGGAACCCAGTTGGATTTCTAAGGACAGAGTATGAGGACCTAGTCAGGAACGAGCTGGATTGGAAGTTGCGTGTCCTCGAAGGACCGAGCGCACCCAGATGCGTCGTCGACGGAAAGAAGGTGCTCATGCTATGCTCGAACAACTACCTGGGCCTGAGCAACCATCCACGGCTCAAGAAGGCCGCAATCGATGCAGTGAAGTCGCATGGGGCCGGCTCCGGGTCCGTTCGGCCCATAGCGGGCAACATGGACCTGCACATGGAACTCGAACGCCGCCTCGCGAAGTTCAAAGAGGCCGAGGCCTCGCTCGTTTTCCAGACAGGCTTCGCGGCGAACGCGGGGCTCATCCCCCAGCTCGCCGACGCCGGAGACATCATAGTCAGCGATGAACTGAACCATGGGAGCATAATCGACGGCGTGAGGTTGTCCAAAGCGGACAGGGCCGTCTACAAGCACTGCGACACGGGCGACCTCGGCAGGGTGCTCGCGAAGGTCGAGGAGCACGCTCCTGCGTATCGCAGAATACTGATAATCACTGATGGCGTGTTCAGCATGGACGGGGACATAGCCCCTCTGGATGGGATCTCCAAGTTGGCTCATGACCATGGGGCGATGGTGTACGTCGACGATGCTCACGGTGAGGGGGTCCTGGGGAAGGGAGGGCGCGGGATTGCTTCTCACTTCATGCTGAGGTACACCGACGTTCATGTCGAGATGGGCACATTCTCGAAGGCGTTCGGGGTGGTCGGGGGACATGTCTCCGGGAGTCGGGACCTCGTCAACTTTGCTTACAACAAGTCCAGGACATGGCTACTGAGCGGTTCGCACCCTCCGGCGGTGGTTGCGGCCTGCATCGCAGCGATCGATGTGCTGGAGAAGGAGCCGGAGCATGTGAAGAACCTCTGGAGCAACACCGATCATTTCCGGAAGGGGATTCGGGAGATGGGGTTCGATACCGGGAAGAGCCAGACACCCATAATCCCAGTCATGATAGGGGACAGCGGCGCCGCGAAGAAGTTCAGCGCGCGGTTGTTCGAGCTAGGGGTTTTCGCATTACCGATTGTCTTTCCCATGGTCGCGAAGGACAAGGTTCGGATACGGACGATCATGAACGCCGCGCTCACGAAGAAGGATCTGGACGAAGCCCTGTCCATGTTCGAGAAGGTGGGTCGGGAGATGAAGCTGATCTAGTCACCTGCGTTCCTTCTCTTCTTCCGTCTCCTGTCGCTCCTCGACGGCGAGCTTGAACTCCTCATGGGGGGTGATGACCTCGAAGATGATGGTGTCGACTATGCCCTTCTCCTTCATTGACTGCTTGGGCGGCAACAGGTGGTGTTTTTCGAACAGCTTTATGAGCTGGTCCTTTCCGTCGTCAGTCACCGCCTTCTTGATCACCGCGGGTTTCTTCCAGAATTGGGGTCCGAGCTTCACTATCGTCCTCTTGCCTTCGATCTGAAGGATGACTATGTCGTGGCTCTTGGAAAAGTACCTGTCACGCAGGCTCGACTGGATCTCCACCCCGCGGTTCCTGTTCGGCCCTTGCCATATCGTCGCCTCGAAAGTTTCCCCGGATGCGGATTCCGGAGCTGCTCCCGCGGCCTTTGGTGGGAACGTGAGGACATGGCATGATGGGCAGAACATCTCGCCGGTCTCCTTCCTGCATCTGGGACAAACCCTTGTCATGGCTCACCCTTGTGTTGTCGGGTGAATCAACTACACGCACATCAAGGTTCGTATGTAGATGTTCGGGCGACTGGCCGGTCGGGCCAAGGCTCATCGGCGACACATATTAATCACATAATCGGGTTGGCCGTTCATGCGTGCCGATGCGGGGGCTCAGGATGCCTCCTAACGGTGAGCCTTTGGACTTCACATTCAACGGAAGGACCGTCCGTGGACGCAAGGGCGACACGATAGCCACGGCACTCGCCAGGGACGGTGTTAAGCACTTCTCCAGAAGCATGAAGTTCCACAGGCCCAGAGGATTCTACTGCGGCTCCGGGAGATGCATCTCATGCGTCATGCGGGTGAACGGGGTCCCCGGCGTAAGGACCTGCGGAGTCCCGCTGGACCCGGGGATGACCGTCCAGACTGAGCGTGGCTTCCCCACAACGCGATTCGACCTGCTGTCCGTCTTCGATTCGGCCTTCCGCCATCAATTCGACTATCATTCAAGATTCATCAGACCCACCTTCATGACGCCTCTCTACCAATATGTGGTCAGGCATCTGGCATCTTCGAGCAGAATGCCCGATTCCCCAGGGGAGTTCCCTGCTCTGGAGAGGAAGTCGTGTGAGGTTCTCATCATTGGGCGCGGCATTTCTGGATCTGTCGCGGAGGCTCGCATAAAGAAGGCGGGAGTTAGATCGCTCATCATTGCTGACCGATGCGTAGGCGATGTCAGCGCCCCGCCTTCGACAGTTTTTGGCTTCTACGAATCAGGCGAGGTGGGCATCCAGGTCGGTTCGGGGCTTCAGCTCGTCAAGGCGAGATCGATCCTGTTGGCGACGGGTCGAGCCGAGACGGGCCTGTCGATTGCGAACGGAGACATCCCCGGCAACATGCTCCCGGAGGCCATTCATCAGCTGACCTCGCGGGGGATCAGCCCGGGTACGAGGGCCGTCCTCGTTGGGACCAGCGAGCTCGCGGACAGAGTCCGCAGACAGCTCGAGGCGGTCCATTCTTCCATCGTTGCTGAGGTGCCAAATGCTTCGTCGGTCGTGCAGGTCCTCGGTGGTCGGTCGGTAAGCGGCCTCGAGTACTCCGAGGGCGGGGCCTCGAAAACGGTCCGGTGCGATCTCGTTATCCAGCTCGGTCCCCTGGTCCCGGCGGTGGACCTGGCGCAGCAGGCTGGCTGCGAGCTGCGTAGCACTGGGAGCTTTTGGACTGTCAAGGTCGACGCGGAGGGCAGCACGAGTGTCCCTGGGGTGTATGCGTGTGGCGGAATAACTGGGCTTATTCGGGAGGGCGAACGGATCTCCAGCGGCGAGGCGGTCGCACTGTCGATGCTGCGGAACCGCGGGGGTCGATGAAATGGTCGTCAGAAAATCGTTCATATGCCTCTGCGAGGACGTCACCAGGGAGGAGCTGCGGAGCGCCATCAGACGAGGGTACACGGACATAGAGGATCTCAAGAGGATCACTGGCATCGGCACAGGTCCTTGCCAGGGCAAGCAATGCCTCCACATTTATCGAGAGATCCTTGCCGAAGAGACTGGGATCCGGATCGAAGACATGCCACTGACCACCCTCAGGCCCCCGATGGTCCCAACGAGTTTCGGTGCCTGGGCCTCCCATGACGAGGAGAAGGAGGCGGACCGATGAGAGACCACGCACAGGTGGCGATCATTGGCTCCGGAGTGACCGGTCTATCCACCGCTTATTCACTAGTCAACAAAGGCCTGAATGACATCGTCATCCTCGAGAAGGGCCACCTGGCTTCAGGCGCATCCACCAGGAACGGAGGGGGGATCAGAGCGCAGTTCACGACCGAGGAGAACATACTGCTCGCCAAGTGGAGCATCCAGCGTTTCAGGCAATTGGGACTGGAACTCAGAGTCAACTTCTGGTTCAGGCAGGGAGGATACCTGTTCGTGGCCGAGTCGGAGCAGGAGCTGGCCGCACTACGCAGCGCCGCCGAATTCCAGCGCAGGTTCGGACTGGGCACGAAGGTGATCGACTGTGAGAGAGTCCAAGAGATCGTCCCCCACATGAGCTGCTCAGGGATCATCGGAGGCTCTTACAGGCGCGGCGATGGCATCCTCTTCCCATTCCCGCTGCTCATCGGTTATGCGGATTTCCTGCGGTCGCGTGGAACGAGCATCGAGACCCACTGCGAGGTTAAGCATATCAGCCAGGCCCACGGTGAGTTCGTCCTCGAGACGTCGAGGGGGGAACTCAGGGCGGAGAAGCTGGTGAATGCCGGGGGCGGATGGTCGAGTGGCGTGTGCAGGATGATGGGCGTGGACATTCCGACGCGACCGGTCCGGCACCAGATAATGGCGGGAGAGCCGTTGGCCCCGTTCCTGAATCCCATGGTCGTCACCCTGAGAGACGGTTTCTACATGAGCCAGGGCCCAAGGGGCGAGCTGATAGGCGGCATCACAGAGCCAGAGCCACACGGGAGCGACCCGGGGAAGTCGAGCGCTGCGTTCTGCGAGCAGTTCTCCTCGAGATTGGTATCTCTATTTCCGATGCTCTCCAGCGCACGGATGATGAGACAGTGGGCCGGGTTCTATGACATGTCGCCCGATGCCAACCCCATACTGGACAGGATGCCCGGGATCGAGAACGCATTCGTGGCCTGCGGCTATTCTGGCCATGGCTTCATGATATCGCCGGCAGTCGGCGAGTTCATGTCGTGTCTTGTGACCGGAAAGAAGCCCCCCTTCCCGACGGAGCCCTACAGGCTTTCGCGATTCGAGGAGGGCAGCACAAAGCCCGAAAAACTGGTGGTTGGTTAGGGCGCTGAGGTAGTATCGCGGGCCGGTTCCGTTCCTGCGATTGATTAATGTGCCTTCGCGCCATCCACTGTGCAGGGAGGCAGAAAATGCCAAAGATACTGATATGTTACTACTCTAGGTCTGGGAACACCAAGAAGATGGCTCATCTCATCGGCAAGGGAGTCATGGAGGAAGACGTCGAGGTGGACGTGCTGGACGTCAAGAATGTCAAGGCCGACGACCTCCTGAAGTACGACGGGATAGTCCTGGGCTCCCCGACCTATTATGGCGGACCTGCCGCACCGATCAAGGACCTGCTCGACAGGAGCGTCAAGTACCACGGCAAGCTCCAGGACAGAGTGGGAGGCGCTTTCGCCTCAAGCGCGAACATCGGCGGCGGGAACGAGACGACTATCCTCGCACTTCTGCAGGGGCTGCTCATCCACGGGATGATCGTCTGTGGCGATTCACACGGAGACCACTACGGCCCCGTGGCGATAGAGGCGCCGGACGCAAGGTCGGAGAAGAACTGCATCCGCTATGGGAAGCGAGTCGCCAAACTGACCAAGCAACTCCGAGGATGACTTCGCCGTTCAAGCTTCGACCCGATGTTGGCCGAGGACGGGCCCTTCGAGAATCATTCATTTAGAACATCTGGCGATTGGATCAGAGCCTCGACAGCTCTTCCTCATCGTCCTTCTTCCTCGCCTTCTGAGGGTCCCTTCCCCTCTTCCTTGGGCGCTCGGTCTCTTCCTCCTTCTCGGTCTCCTCAGAGGCTTCCTCGGGCCCGTCTCTCCGCGACTTCCTTTTCTCGGTGGCAGGCTGCTCGGGAGCCCCGGCTGAACCAAGAGGAGTATTGCACCTGGGGCACCTCTCGGATCCTCTGATGCATTCCTTGCATAGGACCGCCTTGCACTTCTTGCAGCGCGCGACCGCAATCCCTCCGTGGAACAGGCATCTCCTGCCAACGAGATCGGAAGGTATCTCCTTCGGAGCGGGCGGCTCCTCCCTCACCCTCGATGGCCTCGTCTGCTCCTTCTGCCTTCTCTCGGCCGGGGCTTCCCTGAATGCATCAACCTCACGGCTGTGCTTCATCGGGGCGTCCCGGACCTCGTCG
>JBGOXV010000014.1:0-16120 GCA_041479325.1 Thermoplasmata archaeon | reverse complement strand
GGACTCCGAGCGCCGAGGAAGGCCAGACATAGTCCACTTCTTCCTGATGCTCTGCATCGATTCTGATCTGTCGGCCGGGGGGAAGCTGCACGCTTTCGTCCACACCAGGAACAACGACGTCATCGCGGTCAAGCCAGAGACGAGGCTTCCGCCGCACTTTCCGAGGTTCGTGGGTCTGATAGAGTCGCTGTACGAGCAGCGCGTGGTGCCGTCGAGGGAGAACGCCCTCCTGGAACTGAGGAACGAAGTACCGCTCGAAGTCCTCGTGAAGGCCCTGAAGCCCGATGAGACGCTCGTGCTTACGCCGACAGAGAAATACACTCCACTTCTTGAGACGTTCGCTTCCTTGAAAGATGCGGAGCGGGTCGTCGTCATCATCGGCGGCTTCTCCAAGGGCGATTTCAAGAGCGACCTGAGCAAGTTCAAGCACACGAGGGTCTCGCTCGGCCCGAGGCTTCAGAAGGTGTGGACCGTGACCTACAAGGTACTATCCGCGATCCATTATGCGGAGAAAGCGCCAGAGACGAAGGTCAAGGATGAGGGAAATGCGCCAGTGGTCAAGGACTCAAGTAAATCGCCGGAAGCCAAGGTCAAGGCGACAAAACCTTCAAAACCTCGTCGCGCTCCGAAGAAGAAAGCGGAATGACCTTCTTCCCGGAGACCAACCAGGACCCGCCCTTCCCCGGGAGCACCTTGCCAATCACTGCAGCCTGGATGCCCATCTTTCTGAGAGCTGCGACGTATCTATCGGCGTCCGCTGGCTTGAAGGTCGCGAGCAAAGCGCCGGAACCGAGCAGACCGAGGGGGTCGAGCCCATACTTCGCGCACAGCTTCGCGGTCTCCTCCCGCACGATCACCTTGTCGAGCCAGATCTCGACCGGTCTTCCGGATGCCTGAGCGATCTCTTCAACTCCCATCGCGACCCCACCTTCTGTCGGGTCGTGCATCGCGCTCACATTGAATTTCAAAGCCATCGTAGCTTCACGGACGATCGACAGGCCAGGGTCGAACAGGTAGTTCGCGGCTCTGGCAACGAATCTCGCATCCATCGTTCTCAGGAGTTCGTCTCTCTTCTCGCGCGCGATCAGAGCAGTGCCCTCGATTCCCGCGCTCTTCGTCATTACTATCATGTCGCCCGCTCTCGCGCCCGATGTGCTGACAGGTCTGGGGGTCTGGACTATCCCGTGCATGTCCCCGACCACTATCGGGTGGTCGATCCCTGGGGAGACCTCTGTGTGGCCTCCTGTGACCGCGACGCCCAGTTTTTTCGCCGCATCGGAGATCTGTTTCGAGATCTCCTCCGCCAAACTCATCTCGGAGCCCTGTGGAAGCAGTATCGTCGCCTGGAACCATGCGGGCAGCGCCCCTCTAGTGACCACGTCGTTCGCGTTGATGTTGACCGCGTACCACCCTATCAGGTCAGCTGCGTAGGTGACGGGGTCCGTCTTGAGCACGAGCAGGATCTTCCCCAGCCTCACCACTGCTGCGTCCTCGCCGATCCCGGGGCCGATGACCACCCTCGGGTCCTTCGCGCCTCGGTTCCTCAAGATCCTCTTGAGCAAACTCGGGGGAAGCTTCCCGGTCCTGAGAGCCATCACTTCTTCGAAAGCCTCTTTGACATAATAGTGTTTTGGTGGCTCAAACCGCCAATTGAAAGGGTCAGGCTTTCTTCTTTTGCCTCGTCTCTCCCGCAAGCACGATCACTGCCATGAGGGCGATCGCCGCGATTGGCAGCATGCCGAATTCAGGTATCGGTGATGGTGGCGTCGTGAGAGGGTAGTTGTCCTTGGCACTTGCGCTTCCTGATATGTTGTATGGAAGGTCCACTATCCCGTACGGTGGGACATTGTCGGGTGACTGCCAATCGTTCCACCAGTTGCCGTAGCCGTCGGTGCTGTTCCACCAATTGTCCGTCCCGTCATCGTAGGCCTGCACGTGCGACGCGCTGTAGGTGCCGGTCGCGCCGTTGTTGCCGAAGAAAGTGTTGTTCCGTATGAGGTTGTGGTCGTCATCCACGGATGAGATGTCCACGCCATATCTGGCATTGTTGCTGAGGAGGTTCCGTGATATTCCATTGTGGCTGCTCGATGAGTCGAGATATATCCCATCATAGACATTCGAGCTGCAGTTATTGTTGATTACCGTGTTTTGGCTCGATTGGCCGAGATACATGCCCCGGCCATTGTTCGAGCAGGTGTTGCCGCTCAAAGTCGTATTGCTCACGTAGCCGAGATAGATGCCATCCGCGTAGTTCGAGCTGCAGTTGTTACCGCTCAAAGTCATGTTGCTGGATGAGCTCATATGTATGCCCTGGGAGTCGCTCGACAAGTTATTGTTCTCCAGGGTGCCATTGGTGCAACCGGATAGATAGACGCCAATCCAGTCTGGCGAGCCGCCATGAACATAGCAGTTCCTGATTATGAAATGCGCATCTGTGCCCAGTATCGAGATTCCTCCCGAAAAGGACGCGTTGACATCCCAGTCGGAGATGATGTATGGGTCGGAAGCAGTGCCGCTCCCCGAGACAACGCCATTGCCAATTGTGAAATCTCCATTCCCATTGATTGTGATGAGACTGTGAGCTGTATAGAGAATTCCTGCATGCTTTCCCGTAGGAGTCTCAGACGGGTGCTGTCCTTTATCGTTGACGATCTGGACCGTCAGCCCTGCAATCGCGCCGAGCATCAATGCGGCGATGATGATCATAGCGAGAACGAGGACCTTCAACGAACGATTCCGTTCTTTCCCAGCTCCATCAGGCAAAAAGACTCTTTCGATTATCGGCACCAATCAGCTCCCCCGTTTGCATAATAGGTTCCGGTTATATCTCTTTTCGGAGGTGCTCGGGGACGGAATCATGTCGGCTGCAGACACGCCTATTTCCTGCCCATTGTCAGCGCGCTTCCTCACGACGTCAACCAGAGGAAGAAGCGATCGGGCCAATCAATGTGACCATACGAGCGCCGCGCAGTGTGGTTATGAAAGGTGTCAGAGGCTTGCCGCGGAGAAGCCCATATAGGGGGAAAGTCCACCCATTCAGGGTCACGGTTTCTTCTTTTGCCTCGTTTCTCCGGCAAGCACGATCACTGCCATGAGGACCATCACCACGATTGGCATCATGCCGAATTCAGGTATCGGCGCAGGTGGTGTCGTAAGAGGGTAGTTGTCCTGGGCATTTGCACTCCCTGAGATGTTGTATGGCAAGTCCACTATCCCGAATGGTGGAACATTGTCTGGTGACTGCCAATCGTTCCACCAGTTACCATGGCCGTCTGTGCCATTCCACGAATTGTAGGTTCCAGCATCGGAGGCCTGCACGTGAGATGGGTCGTAAGTGCCGGTCGCGCCGTTGTTGCCAATGAACGTATTGTTCCATATGCGGTTGCCGGATCCGGATTCGACGCTCACGCCATATCCGGTATTGTTGCCCACAAGGTTGTGGGATATTCCGTTACCGTGACTCGACAAGGCGAGAGTCATGCCATCCGCATCGTTCAAACTGAAGTCGTTGCTCACCAAGATGTTGTTGTTTGAAGCATCGAGCCATATGCCAGCACCAGAGTTCGAGATGCAGGTGTTGCCATCCAACGTGTTGTTGCTCGATGAATAGAGATACATGCCGTCAAAGGAGTTGGAGCTGCAGATGTTGTTGCTCAGGGTGTTGTCATTCGATGAGTATAGGTGGATGCCCCAATTCCCGTTCGAAAAACACAGGTTGTCAATCAACGTGTTATTGCTTGACGAGGTGAGGTATATGCCAATGTTGTTGTTCGTGCAGAAGTTGCCCTCCAGTGTGCCGTTGTGGCAATTGGAGAGTCCTATGGCATCGGCATATCCAAAACCGCCGACGTAGCAGTTCCTGATTATGAAGTGCGCGTCCACGTCCGTTATCCAGATGCCATTTCCAGGAAACACGGTTATGAACCAATTGGCTATGATGTAAGGGTCGGACGCGGTGCCGGATCCCCAGCCCACACCGCTGTAATTGTCGAATCCTCCGTTCCCAGAGATTCTGATGGGATCATGCGCGAGGAAGAGGGCCCCGGCTGGGTTTCTCGACGGAGTCTCAGACGATTGCGAATCTCCATTGTGGGCGATTTGAACAATCAGCCCTGCGACCGCGCCCAGACTCAAGACAACAACAAGCATCACTGCGAAAATGAGGGTATTTGACGAATGATTCCGTATCTTCCTTTGTTTCTCAGGCTGCAAGTTCCTGTCGATTATTGGCGCCAACCGATTTCCCCCGTTCGTACAACGGAATTCGGCTATTTGCCCTTTCGTGCGTGTCAAGGGACAGAACCGCTGGTCCAGACCGACGAACCTCCACCGTGGCCATTTTGAAGCAGACGATTCTTCGAGTCAAATTGGGTTTTGGCGGTAGCTGGCCCGCGCGTCTGGATGTCGAAACATGGACGTCAATGCTTTATATCGGCGCTGTCGTTGCCGGAGAGAGGCGACTTTGATGATCTCGGAGCGGGTGAAGCGCGTACAAGAATCTGGCACCATGAAGATGAAGGAACTTGCCGGGCAAAAGAAGGCCGAGGGGAAGAAGATAATCTCCTTCACGGTCGGCGAGCCCGACTTCGACACTCCGAAGCACATAGTCGAGGCCGCTAAGAAGGCGCTCGATGATGGGAAGACGAGGTACCTCGACGCCCCTGGTCTACCGGAGCTCAGGGAAGCCGTCGCGAACATGGAGAAGAACGAGAACAACGTACCCTGCGACAAGTCCAATGTCCTGATAACGCCGACCAAGCAGGCGATCTTCGAGACGATTCTGGCGACGATCAATGAGGGCGAGGAGGTCATCATGCCCAACCCCGCCTGGGTCACATACGAGCCCTGCGTTCAGCTGGCCGGAGGCAAGGCCGTACCCGTGATTGCGACCGACGAGCAGGAGTTCAGAGTGCTCCCGGAGAAGGTCGCTGAGCTCATAACCGACAAGACGAAGATGATACTCCTCAACTCGCCATCCAACCCGTGCGGGGCCGTGTCCACGCACGATGACATCAAGGGCCTGGCCGATCTCGCGAAGGACCACAACCTGCTGGTGCTCTCTGACGAGGTCTACGAGAAGATCATATTCGACGGCATGAAGCATCATTCCATCGCGGCCGAACCGGGGATGTTCGACCGTACGATCACCATCAGTGGTTTCTCGAAGACGTACGCCATGACCGGATGGAGGCTCGGCTGGCTCGTCGCCCCGAAGCCGATCTTCAAGGGCATCAACAAGATTCAGCAGCACTCGATAACACATGCCGTCTCGTTCGCCCAGTACGGCGGGCTCGCGGCGCTCACCGGCCCAAAGGAGCCTGTGAAGATGATGGTGAAGGAGTTCGAGGAGCGGAGGGATCTAATAATGAAGCTCATGAAGGAGATCCCGAGCTTACATTGCGACAAGCCGAAGGGAGCGTTCTACGTCTTCCCCAGGTTCGACCAGAAGATGCCCTCCGAGGAGCTCGCACTTCTCTTGATGGACAAGGCGGAGGTGGCTCTGACAGGCGGCTCGTCATTCGGCTCGGCGGGCGAGCAGCACCTGAGGATATCCTATGCCACTAACAAGAAGAACATCCAGGAAGGCATGGAGAGGCTCAAGAGGACGCTCGAGAAAATCTGATCCTCTGGGTCAACCCCTTCTTCTTCGTCTCTTTCTTCCTGACGACCCTCTTCCTTACCTTACGCACCGGTCTCTGCAGTAGCTCGTCAGGATAGAGTCTCTCGTAGATCATGAAGGGCGTGAAGCCCAGCGACTTCCAGACCGCCTGTGCTTCGGGGTTAATCATGGCGACGTGCAGCTCGACAGTCTTGACCTTGTTCTTCTTGAACCACTTCAAGGCGACCTCGAACATCTTGTTCGTCACGCCTTTTTTCCGTCGTTCCTCCTGCACATACGCGTCCGAGATGATGCCGAGCTTCCTCTCCTTGTAGATCGGGACGTTCGGAGAGAGCATGCAGAGCATGAACCCCACTACCTTGTCCTTCTCCTCGGCGACGATGAGCTTCGTGCTTATCTCGGCGAACTTCTTGCGGAGGTATTTGGACCAGCGCCTCTTGCTGTCCCACGCTAGGGCAAAATCGCTTGAGAGGTCCGCATGATGCATGGCAAGCTTCTCCCAGAGGTTCGCGACCTCGTCCAGGTCATCTTTCGTGCCATCTCGGACCTCGATAAGAATCTTCTCGACCCGCACGGTACGTCCCCTCGCGATGGAAGCTGAATGCCGATGTCAGCTTTATAATTTGATTGAGATCGCGGATTTGAGGTCGGTTATCTGCCGGACCTTCCTGAGCACCTCGGTCGGCAAGTCCTCGTCCAGCTCCAGTATCATCATCGCCGGCCCTCTCGGATTCGCCCTCGCGACCTCCATGCTGGCGATGTTCACGTCCGCATCGCCGAGTATGCTCCCGACCTTGCCGATCATGCCCGGCTTGTCCGTGTGGGCGATCAGGAGGAAGTAGCCATCGGGCTCGATGTCCACGGGACTGCCGTTCACCTCGACAATTCTCGGCCCCTTGTTGGGCGTGAGCGTCCCCGCGGTCGAGACCGAATCGCCGTTCGTTTTTAGCGACACCCTGATCAGGTTGCCGAATTGGCCCGATTCCTCGGACGTCGAGGAGACCACATCGATCCCCCTTGACTTGGCGATCGAGAATGCGTTGATGTAGTTCACGTTGAACTCCTCAGACAGCGGCTTCAGCAACCCGGTCACGACGCTGGCGGCGATTATCCTGATGTCCTTCTTCGCGAGCTCGCCCATGCACATTATCTCGATCCTGCCGGCACTGGTGCGGCCAAGTTGCGAGGCGAAGGTTCCGAGCTTCTCCGCGAGAGGCATGTAGGGTGCGAGCTCCGGGTCGAGCTTGGCGGGCAGGTTGACCGCGTTCTTGAGCACCTGGTCCCTCAGGAATGCTATCACCTGTTCCGCGATCTCAGAGCCGACCTCCTCCTGGGCCTCGTTCGTCGTGGCGCCCAGATGAGGCGTGAGGACGATGTTCTGCAGCGCCGGGAGCTTGGACCCCGTCGGGGGCTCGCTCACGTATACGTCGAGCGCAGCGGCTGCGATCTTGTTTGTCGCCAGCGCCTCCTGGAGTGCGTCCTCATTCACGACTCCTCCTCGGGCGCAGTTGATTATCATCGCGGACTTCTTCATCTTCGCGAGCTCGGCCTTGCCGATCATGTCCTTCGTCTGGGGCGTGAGCGGCGTGTGAAGCGTTATGATGTCGCAGTCCTGGAGGAGCATGTCCAGGGTCATCAGCCGGACGTGGAGCTTGGCGGCGACCTCGGGTGACACGAGCGGGTCGTACGCGACGACGGTCATGCCGAGCGCGGAGGCCTTCTTGGCCACCTCGGCCCCGACGCGGCCGAGCCCGATTATGCCCAGGGTCTTCCCCTGGACCTGCACGCCCTTCATCTCCTTCCGCTTCCACTCTCCCTTCTTCATCGATGCGTCCGCCTGAGGGATCCTTCGCGAGAGCGCGAATATGAGGCCTATGGTGAGCTCAGCCGTGGACACGATGTTCCCCGAGGGGGCGTTCATGACCAGGATGCCCTTCTCCGTGGCGGCGTCCACGTCGATGTTGTCGATGCCTATGCCCGCCCTCCCGATCACCTTCAGCTTGGACCCGGCTTCTATGACCTTCCTGGTCGCCTTCGTGGCGCTCCTGACCAGTAGCACATCGTAGTCCTTGATGATCTTGACCAGCTCGTCCTCCTTGAGTCCGGTCCTGACATCGACTTCGTACTTTTGTTCCTTGAGCATCTCGATTCCGCTCTTCGAGATGTCATCCGCGACGAGCACCCTCATCCAGCTCACAGCCTTCCGGCCCCATGGGGCCAGATTAATGGGAACAGGACAACCAAGATATGAATGTGTTGGAAACGCTGGACCGGAAACGTACGGATGTGTGCTACGGGCCGCGGCCCTCCTCCGTCAATGACGTTCGGGCACGAACCACTAAATACGCTCCATATAGATTCCAATCGAGAATCGAATGCCCCTCTTCAAGTGGAGCGCCCCCGTGGTCTGCAAGATCGAGGACGCCTTCGAGTACATCGCCGAATGGACCAACCTCAAGGACTTCATGCCGATGTTCGTCGAGCTCAAGCCAGTCAGCCTGGTGGAGTACGGGCCAGGCCTGTCACTCGAGGCGACGATCGTCCTGGGCAAGCTGGAGATGTCCACGACCTTGGACCTCGTGGAGTTCCTGAAGAACAAGAGGATAGTGTACAAGTCGATGAGGAGCTTGAGAGCGAAGCTCATCTGGGAGATGAAGCAGCTGCCAGGAGACAAGGTACTGTTGTCGCACTTATTCGAATATGAGATCCCCCCGGGACTTGTGAGAAAGGACTACGAAAGGGAGGCCATCGAGAAGGAGCTGGAGAGCCACGCGAATCAGAGCGTGAACCTGCTCAAATGGGTCTTGGAGTCCAAGTCAGCGTCGGCCCGCGTGTAGATGTCTATCTCTCGGGCGGCAGCATGTTCGGGATGCCGTCCTGGATGGGGTAGTCGATGCTGCACTTGGGACATCTGATGGACCCCTCTAGCACTTCCTTGTCGTCCTCCTTCTTGACCGTGAGCTCAAGGGGATGGTACTTGCAGACCGGGCATGCGAGGATGTCCATCAATTTTCTCTTCATCTAGGCCACCGGACACCGATGGGCTGGGTCGATAATAAGCCTTTCAGGGCCCATCACATTCGCCCCAACAGTTATTATCGGTCAGCTACATTGCGAACTCATGCGCGTGGGTGTCATAGGCGTAGGGTCGATGGGTCAGAATCACGCAAGGATACTCGCCGAGCGAGGAGACCTCGCAGGCGTCGTCGACGTCACGCCCGCGGTGGCCAAAGCAACAGGCGAGAAGTATTCAGTGAAGCATTATCTGAGTTATCAGGAGATGCTCAAGGGCGAGGTCGATGCGGTGATCGTGGTGACGCCCACGATCACGCACGAGAAGATCGCCACCGATGCCATCAATGCGGGGAAGCACGTGCTGCTCGAGAAGCCCATGACTGGCAACTCGGATAGTCTCAAGGCCCTGACCGACCTGGCGAGGAAGAGCAAGGTCGTCCTCGCGGGCGGGTTCACCGAAAGGCACAACCCGGTCGTCTCGTTCGCCAAGAAGAGCCTCCAGGCCGGCGAATTCGGGGAGCTCATAACCGCCGCCACCAGGAGGGTGTCGTCGATGCCATCGAGGATCAGGGATGTCGGGGTCGTGATGGACCTGGGTGTCCACGACATCGATGTCGTGCAGTGGGTCGTCGGGAAGCGGGCCAAGTCGGTCTTCGCATTGGGCGGGGTCCGGGAAGGCATGAAGTACGAGGATCACGCGAACATCCTGATCGATTTCGAGCATGGCTCGTCGGGCTTCATCGAGGTGAACTGGCTCACACCGATGAAGGTGAGGAAGCTGGCCCTGACGTGCAGCAAGAACTTCGTCGAGGTGGACTACATGGAGCAGAGCGCCCTGGTCGCCTCATCCAGCTACAAGCCCACGGAGGCGGGCAACCTGTACAACGTGCCTCTCGAGTTCGACCTCAGGCGGATCGCCCTGAAGAAGGAGGAGCCCCTGAAGCGCGAGCTGGCGGACTTCATCGACGCCGCCGAGAAGGGCACCGACCCGCTGGTCACCGGCGAGAGCGCGATCGAGACGCTGAAGATCGCCGAGGCCGCGCTCGAGTCGATGGTGTCGGGGAAAAAGGTCATGGTGAGCTAGCCTTGAAGGTTTTGGTGACTGGCAGCTCGGGTCAATTGGGCTCCTATGTCTGCGAAGAGCTCATGGCCAACAGCGAGGTTTCCGGGCTGGACATCAGGCCTCAGCCATATCCGAATTTGAAGGCGATATCGGTCCTGGGGGACATCGTGGAGCCAGGGGATGTGCGCTCGGCCCTGAAGGGGGTCGAGGCGGTCATCCACTGCGCGGCCCAGGTCAGCGTGGAGAAGTCGACCCAGGACCCGCTCTCGGACGCGAGGACGAACGTTCTGGGCACTATCAACATGCTCCATGAGAGCTCGCTGGCTGGGGTCGCCAAGTTCGTCTTTGTCAGCAGCGCAGCGATATTCGGCGCCCCAAGGTACATACCGATTGACGAGAACCATCCGACCAACCCGATGAGCAACTACGGGGCTAGCAAGCTCGCGGGCGAGAAGTATGCGTTTGCGTTTGCTCACACAAGCAGGATGGAGGTGGTTTCCGTCAGGCCGTTCAACTTCTACTCTCCGCGAGCCGATCCCGACAGTCCATATTCGGGCGTCATCACCAAGTTCCTGGCTAGACTGAAGGCGGGCAACCCGCCCATCATCGAGGGGGACGGCAGGCAGACGAGGGATTTCATCCACGCGAGGGATGTCGCCCGAATGCTGGCCATCGCCCTGAACAAGAAGGGCACGCGAAGCGAGGTTTTCAACTGCGGCAGCGGCGTATCGACCAGCATACGGGAGCTGGCGGATCTCATGATCAAGATATCCAATAAGCAGCTAAGGCCGGAGTTCACCGCCCCACGCGTGGGCGATATCAAGGAGAGCTTGGCGAGCACGACAAAGGCATCTGGCTGGCTCGGGTTCAGGCCCAAGACGACTCTCGAGGAAGGCCTCACCGAGATGTTCCGCTGACCTTCCCGACTCCCGTGTAAGCTATCCCCGCCTTCCTCATCTTCTGGGTCGAGAATATGTTCCTGCCGTCGACGACGACCGGTGTCCGCATGAGCTTCTTGAGCGTGGCCGGTGACATCCTCGCGTAGTCCTTGTGCGCCACCATGAATATGGCCAGGTCGGCGCCTTTGAGCGTCTTCTTGGGATCCTTCATGACCTTGACGCCGGCGATCTCGTCCACGTAGGGATCATGGACCCGGAGCTCCTTCGCGCAGCCGAGCGATTCTATCACCGGCACGGAGGGTGAGTTCCGGACATCTCCGGATTCCTGTAGGAACGACGCCCCCATCACCGCCACGACCGAACCCTCGAGCGTCCTGCCCGCGGATTCTAGGGCGGCCGATGCGAGGTCCAGCACGTGGAAGGGCATCGATTCGTTCACCGCTCGTGCGGTCGGTATGAGCCTCGGAGATGCCTTCTCGCCACCGTGCACCAGCAGCCACGGGTCCTTCGGCAGGCAATGGCCGCCCACCCCGGCCCCCGGGATGTGCATGTCCCTGAACGGGCAGGTGTTCACGAGCCTCCGCACCTCGTAAGCGTCGGCCCCGAGCTTCTCCGAGATCAGCGCGACCTCGTTGGCGAACGCGATCTGCACGTCCCTGTAGGCGTTCTCGGCCGTCTTGACTATCTCGGCGGTCGCGAGGTCGGTCGGGTGCAGCTTTCCCTTCGTCAGCTTGGAGTAGATGGCCCGGGCCCTCCGTATGCTCTGCTTGTCGAAGCCACCGATGACTCGATCGTATGTGGTGATGTTGTGCAGCAGCCGCCCGGGCATGACGCGCTCGGGGCAGTGGGCGAGTGTGAAGTCCTTGCCAAGCCTCAGGCCGCTCTCCCGTTCCAGGGTCCTCGCTACCACGCCCATCATGGTCCCCGGGGCGATCGTCGACTCGACCACGATCAAGGCGCCCTTTCTCATGTGCCTCCCTATCCCTCTCAGGGCGGCTTCCAACTTCGAATTGTCAGGTCTCTTCTCCGCGGATATCGGAGTGTCGACGCAGACGAAGATCGCGGTGCGGTCCTCGATGCCTTCATATGACGAGGTCGCCCGCAGCTTGCCCTTCTTGACGACCTTCGCGAGCATCTCCTGCAGCCCGGGCTCCTCGCCCTTGAGCGGGAGCTCGCATCTGTTTATCGCCCGCACCCGTTCCTCAACGAGGTCTACCCCGACCACGTCGTAGCCCTTGCTGGCCAGAAGGGCCGACAGCGGTATCCCGACATAGCCCAGCCCTATTACAGCGACCTTCTCCTGGGGCATCATCCGCCGATTGGATGTGAAGTGTATAAGGCTTTCCCACACGGTGAGAGAAATCAAAAGAGAATTAACGGAAGAGGTTTGGGGGTTTTAGTCGCTTCCTCATCGCCTTACGGGGACGGGGGTGTCTTGCCCTGCTCGGCTGGCGGCGCAGGCGTGGTCTCCACGTACTTCGTCTCCACGACCTTCGGCCTTTCCATCCTGTCCTTCATGTAGGGCACGACGATCAGCATGATGATCACGACGATCAGCAGTATCAGTAGGACGAGGTCGATCATGCTTATTCCGCCCACGCTCATGCTCCAGCCGCTTACCTGGTTGTTCACCTGGAATGCGCTCTGGTCGGATGCAAGGAAGTCTCCGGTCGCCGCGTCATAGGCCACTACAGTCACTGTGTGCGGGGCCATCGGGGCGTCCTTCGGGATCGTGTAGGATATCGTCCCCTTCGATGAAGTCACGACGACATCAAAGGTGCTCGGGTCGTAGGACACGGACACATGCAGCCTGACCGTGGGCCTGGCGGAAGTCACAAACGACGAGAGGTCGTAGTGTATCGATATCTTCTGCCCGGGCGCGAACTCGCCTGAGGTGTATGAGGACTTCCCGATCGAGATCGTGAGTTCCGTCAAGGAAACGATGTTCACGCTCGCGGTAGCCGATTCGAAGGCTCCCTCAGGGGTGGTCATGCGCAGCGTCGCATCGTAGCTCGTCGACAGCAGCGGGCCTGCGGCCGGCACTACGAACTCGAACGAGCCGGTCTTTTCGAACGCGGGTGTCCCGTTGGCTACTCTTACGCCATTGGAGTCGAACACTTCGTACGAGAGGTCAGCGGATGTCAGTCCCGTGACGACGGTCCACTGGAAGACGACGGTGTCTCCGGGCCTGTACGTGCTCTCCGCGGGTGTCAATCCGAGCAACGCGAAGTAGACAGGTGCAGAATCGAACCCTGATACGATCTCCCCGTTGATGTGGGTGAAGGCAACGACGTCGAGAGTGCCAGACGAGCCATCAGGTATCAGCACTGTCGCGCTGGTCCCGGTCGTGTTCCCCGTGGCGAGGACTACTGGTCCCATCTCGAAGATGTACCCGATGTCGACCACGCTGGCGGGCATGTTGTTGAGGATCGCCGCGAAGGTCGCGGTCGCCTCTTGGCCGCCGTAGTAGTAGGCCTGGTCAAGCGCGATCACAAGGTGGCTGCTGGACTCGACCGTGAACTGGGTCTGGCGTACGGCCGAATAACCAACCTTGGTGACGGTCGCTGTGACGATGTAGTTATACATGCCTAGGTCCGCGGATTCCGCGAGCTTGAACATGTAGGTCGCCGTTCCGTCAAGGTTTGTCGTGAGTCCCGTCGCACCGTAGGCCGCGATCGTTTCGTTCCCGTTCTTCAGGACTGTTACGTCGACATTTGCACCATCGAGGCTGTCTCCCAAGACGTTAGCATCAACAGTCACTACCACAGTGTCTCCCGGGGCATAATTCGCCGAATTGACGCTCACCGAGGCGCTGATGCTACCGATGAGTAGTGTCAGGGTCTGGGTGACGTTCCTCTCCCCAGCGGGCATTCGTGCATTGAAGGAGATGTCGACATTGGAGTAGAGCGCTATGCTGTCGGTGCTCGTGCCGTTCGTTGGGAGCGTGAACTCCCAGGTGGTATTGGTCGCGTCCAGCGTGCCGTTCTTCCAGGTCAGGTTCCCCGTCTTGTTCTGGTACGACGCGTTGTAGTAGATTGTTATGCCGCTGGTGATCCGCGCGAGTGTGGCGAGGTCCAACACCAAGTAGGTTATCTTCGCGGTCTCGCCGGGCAGGTACGCGTCTCTCTGCGACTGGACCATGAACTCGAACATCTGGACATCGAAGTCTTGCGAATACCAGAACGAGTGGTCAGCTTGGGCCCTTACGTTGACGGTGTAACGGCCGTCAGGCAAGGTCGCGCCAATCGAGAATGTGTTAGTCCAGTAACCGGAAGTCGCGGTCTGGCTTGTGAAGTTCACATTGGTGTTGACACCGGTCTCGTTCACTACTTGGACATAGAAGACATCCGATGTTTGGGCGAGGGTCACTACCAGTGTGATCGTGATTACCTCTCCCGGCCAGTACGCTGGGCTGAAAGGCGCCGGCGTAAGGGTCATACCCACGGCCCTGACGGTGATCTGGGACCTTGCGATCTCGATCCCTCCGTGCGAGGGCAACGTGACTATAACGTTGTATGATTGGATGTCTCCGGTGATTGCGTGACTTGTCGAGAGTGTCAGGTGGCCCACAGCTTGGGTGCTGTTGTACCAACCGACGACGGGGTCGTTGGTGCGAGTCGTGAACGAGCTCACTAGGTGCCCATCATTGGTTCGAACCAAGGATACAGTGATCTGCTGATCAGAGAGCACCCCACCGTTCATCGCTTCAACCTTCAGGTACACAGGTTCTCCCTGTATGAAGTTGGTCTTTGCGGCTCCCGCATTATCGGTCGTCGTCACTGTGCCCGTATAGTTTAACGCAGCCTTCGTAGGGAGGGCTGTAAAGAGCACGGCGATCAAGCTCAGCGCCATTACAATTGATAGAATCCTACTTTTCATAGGCTTATCCCATCCTATTCCATTATTTGCCGAATATATATATAACCTTTTGTACAATATTGTCTGGATTGTGCCCGCGCGTGACAAAACGCAAGTATTACGTAGGCTCGCGGATCCCGCTGTTAAAATCGTCCATAAGCGATGTAGAGTTCACTCGAGACCGTGGTGATGCTCCTCTTCTCTGTGTCCCGCGGTCGCCCTCATTTCCTCGATATTCTTCGGGCTGAACGGGGACATCGCGCGCAGTTTCTTGATTATGTCCGGCAAGATTTGGACCACGAAGTCCACCTCCTCCGATGTGTTGGACTTCCCCAAGGTGAATTGGACCGCGCTCTGCGCCTCCTCTGTCGGCACATCGCATGCCAGGAGCACGTGGGAAGGCAGCAGGTTCTTCGAAGTGCAAGGAGAGCTGGAGGCCACCGAAATGCCTTGCATGTCCAGGTTCAGCAGCATAGATTCGCCCTCGACGTACCTGAACCTGAAGTTCGCGTTGTGGGGCAAGCGCTTCGTTGGGTCTCCGTTCAGATACGACTCCTCGATCCCTCCCAGGATCCCCGTGATGAGCCTGTCCCTGAGCGCTCTCAGTCGTGGTGCCTCGGACGCCATCTCGCTCTTGGCGAGCTCCGCCGCGGCCCCGAACCCGACGATCGCCGGCATGTCCTCGGAGCCCGAGCGGAGCCCCCTCTCCTGTCCTCCGCCCTGCATGACCGCCTCGATCCTCGTGCCGTCCTTGACGTAGAGCGCGCCCGCGCCCTTCGGCCCGTACACGTCGTTCGATGACAGCGTGAGCAGGTCGATCTTGGATGCCTGGACATCGATCGGGACCCTCCCTTCAGCGGCGACCGCGTCCACGTGGAAGTAGATGTCCTTCTGCTCCAGGAGCTTCCCGATCTCGTCTATCGGCTGGAGAGTGCCTACCTCGTTGTTGGCGTACATGACGGAGACCAGGACTGTCTCCTTCCTGATCGCCTGCTCGACCTTCGCCGGCTCGACGAAGCCGTCCTTCGTCGGCGGTATGTAGGTGACCTCGAACCCGTTCTTCTCGAGGTACTTCATGATATTGAGTATGGAGATGTGCTCTATCGCGGACGTGATGACATGGTTCCCCTCGCCCTTCATCCTCAACGCGACGCCCTTGATCCCGAGGTTGCTGGCCTCCGTCGCCCCGGAGGTGAACAGGATCTCCTCCTTCCTCTTCGCGTTGACGAGGCTCGCGACCTTCTGTCTTGCCTCCTCGAGCGCCTTCCGAGGCGCCCTCCCTGCCATGTGAAGGGAGGAGGGGTTGCCGAAGCTGTCGACGAAGAACGGCGTCATCGCCCGGAGCACCCTCTCGTCTATCGGGCACGCTGCCGAGTGGTCCATGTAGATCCTTTTCTTGGCTCCGCTCACCTGGGAAGACATGAGGCTCATCTCCTTCGACCTGCTTTATGGTCCGAGCGAGTCTAAAAGCTTAGCACCGCATCGTATTCCAGCACGAGGTCGTTCAGCGTCGCGGCCCCGACGACCTTGGCCGGGTCCTGGAACTCCTCGGGGGCGCCCTTGAGCCCCAGCATCGCGCAGCTCTGGCCGCACACGAGCATCTTCACGCCCGCCTTGGCCGCCTGGTCCATGACCTCCCTGACCGTCGGGAAGCTGCCGAGCTTG
>JBGOXV010000013.1:0-16660 GCA_041479325.1 Thermoplasmata archaeon | reverse complement strand
GCGGAGGCTGCTATTCAAATCACGAAGAAATCGTTGTCCGACATGCAGAAAGGCAACTCAACGATCGACAAGCTCGTGGGCTAGTCAGTGGGAATTCTCGGGGACCATCTTGTCCTCGATTGTGGATGACAGTATGTCGAACGCACGCATCATGTCCTCCCTGCTCACGATGAAGATAGTATCTGTATAGCAGCTGACCGCCTCGAGCAGGTTGATGCCTTGTTCAGACAACATGGTCATGACATATGCGAACGCTCCAGGCGTTTCCTCGATGCTCGGGGGGCTCCTCACCGTGATTTCACCCAGGTTCTCCTTGACGCTTATGATATGTTCCTGACCTATCGCCCGTATGATCGTTGGGAGGTGCTTGTCCTCCGAGATGACCGTGATTCCGTTCGTGCTCTGAAGGACCTGCATCGTGCTCTTCTCGGCCAGTATCTTCTTCACGACATCCTCGAGATTCCTCAGCACGACCCACTCGTTCTTCGCAATGACTATGCATATCTTGGTCTTGAGCTCAAGTCTGCTTGCCTCGAAGACCCTGAGGATATCGCCCTCGAAATCGGTCTTCGAGAGCTTCATCGCGTATCTCCGGCTCGCCGCGAGGACCGCTTCCTCGTTCTTCACGCCAAGCTCCTTCATGATCATGCGCGAGAGAGAAGAGTAGTTGATCAGGTCCTTGCTGATACAGTCCCGGATGCTCGGATGCCTGTCGATGTACTTCCTAGTAAGCTCGGCGGCACTGAGCTTCTCCTTAGGACCTTCCATGCTGGGCGAATTCACAGGGCTCACTTTAAGCTTTGTCTTGGCTGGCTTCATTCTCGGGTGCGCGCCATTCACGAGAACCATTTATATATCGTGTGTTCATAGGCTCGAAAAGCAATGCGGATTCGGCAGATGCTCCCGTAGTGTAGTCCGGTTAATCATTCCAGCCTTTCGAGCTGGCCACCCGGGTTCAAATCCCGGCGGGAGCACTTTTCCATCACTGGCCGCTTTTCAATTCGGGGGCACGACACGTTTTGCCATGGTTTGAGGGTGTGTCTCCGCGAGAGCAAGCCCGATGAAGACATTTTCATATAGCGTCAGAGTGATAAATGCCATAGGGGAAATGGCCGTGATTCCATCCAGGAAGATCATCTCATTGCTTGCAGTTGCGGCGGTGGCGGTCTCCTCGCTCATGCTGGTGCCGATGAACAGCACTGCACTCTACGACGAGCCTGTGACTGTCACGACTGACAAGATTGTGTATGTTGAAGCAGAGACCGTACAGATCAACGTATCCGTGGCCAGCGGGGTCTCCGCGTTTTTCAGCTCAACCTGCCAGTGCTTCTTCGTCGTTGAAAACTCTTCGGGCAATGTCGTCTACGACATGAGAAACCACTATTACTGGCTTCAGATCCCGACCTTCTTGACAGGCCCTAAGATCTTCATGTTCACCTGGGACCAGAGGGACGATGCCGGCCAGAAGGTCCATCAAGGGAACTACGAGATATGGGGATACATAGCAGGCTACACTCCGAATGACAACCCCAGGTTTGGCGCTTCCAGGCTGATATTTATCGGGGAGAACCCCTTCTGTGAGGTCCTGCTCACAGCGGGCTGGAACCTCTTTTCCCTACCATTGCTCGCTTCGAACTACACATCAGCTTCACTCGGGCTGCCGAACGGAAGCATGGTTGTGAAGTGGAATCCGAGGGCGCAGTCATATGGCTCGGTATTCCTGGTTGGCCATTCACCACCTTCAACCGCCTTCCCACTCACAGAGGGCGCAGGCTACTGGATCTACGTAATGTCCGCCTGCACACTCGTCATGTACGGTGACGTTCCAACGACCACGCATTACTATCAGTGGGATGTTCCATCAGAAGGCGGCTGGGTGCTGGTCGGCTTCCCGATGACGCCGGACGCCTGGCATGCAAGCGATATCGCTAGCTGGAGCGACCTCCCTGAGAGCATCGATATGGTATGCTACTATGACAATCCAGCTGGCGCATATGTGACATACATCGCAGGCTTCACCCCGTCGCCGGGGTTTGGCCTCACACCGGCTATGGGTTACTGGGTCCACCTTGACCACAGTGTGACAGTTGCCTACGGACCATAGAGGCAGATGTCACCACGGAAGTCCTATGCATCGAAGCTCGTCTGAACGTTCTCCAGCGGATCCCCATCCCCTGGAGTACGGGGACCATCGCCACTCCGACGCCGATTGAGAAGAGTGGGTTGCAGGGGACAAATCCCGGCGGGAGCACATATCCACTATTCAGAGCACAATTCGATATATCACAACGCGATGCGTTGGCCATGAAGAGCGGTGCCCACGCAAAGGCTGGGAAGAGAAAATCAATCGACGCTAGCCTGTTGGGGCCCTGCGGCTTCTTCTGTGGTTTCTGCCTCGCATACAAGAAGGGCATATGCCTTGGCTGCAGGTACCAAGCAGACAAGAGAGCCGCAGAAGGAAACTCGGGATGGTGCACGCTTCTGAACTGTGCCGAAAAGCACGGCGTGTCCATGTGCTCTGATTGCGAGGATTTCCCCTGCATGGAATTCGACCCGAAAGTGGGCATGTTCTCCGAAGTCTACATGAAGTACATAAAAAACGAGATCAAACCGGCCTGAAGGAAGTTGATCCGTTCGGGCGATTGGTCGATGCCGATTCCGGCCATTCTGCGTCCTGCCTGCGGCAAATCGAAAGCATGAGATGGTGGAACTTGTCGGCTCAGAGCACCTGGCTCATCTCGCGCTCCACGAGGGAGAAGTCCTTCGAGTCCATGGTCCCCTCGACGACGGGCACGATCAGGAAGCCCTTGTCGAGCACTACCTGCTCGTTTATCAGCTGTATGAACTTCAATACGCTTTTGAAATCGTTCTGGGTCGTCAGGTACTCTATCCCCTCGATGATCACAGCTCCGTTCTCACCCTTCGATAGGAAGTCCCTTATCGCAGAGGCGAGGTGCGCGAGGTTGTTCGGGGACACATACTCGATGCCTTTCGTCTCAGGCAAGGTCTGAGCCGTCTCGGTCTTGGTCAACCATAGGCTCTCCGCCTCGAACTTGTATTTCTGCTTCAGGACGTCCGGATGGGTCCTTGATATACAGAGCCCTCTGCCTCCTTTGGAGATCAGGCTGGAGAACATCGCGAAGCTCCTCTCAGGCCTGTCCTCCTTTATCGCGTAGCTCCAGCCCGGCAACAACTGGACCGGCGGGGCCTGCGGAGCTGCGGCTTGCACAACTGTGTCTGTGAGAGAAAGCTTCCTTCCGAGCGCGTGCTCAAACTCGGCGACCTTCTGCTGAACCCTCTGGAAAAGCATCGCCCTCTTGGTCTTGGCCATTATCTGCAGTTCGCGCGACGTGTAGCCTTTTGTCGAAAGCTTGATGATCTCGTCCCAAGCCTCCTGAAGGCCCTCTTGGAAACCCTTGATGTAGCCCTTCGCGGAGTCGTCCTCTGGCGGCATTATCCCATCCGTGGTCTATTGCGTCCTTATCGTCGAGCCAGACTAATAACCTTTCCCGGATTCGGGTGCTCCGGGCATCGGACCAGTATGCTCAAAAAAGCTATTAGCAGGGCAACCGTATCGCGGGCCGATATCACCATGGTCAAGCCCAAGCAGATGCCGAACGTGCGCATCAAGGCCCGCATCGCGTCCAAGGTCCGGGAGAAGGATCTCCTCGAGAAGGCGAAGATCCTGATGGACGATCCCGACCTCATCCTGCCGGAGTGCAGCGAGGACTGCGGCTTCTGCCCCTTCAAGAAGACAAAGGCACGTCTCGAGAAGATACAGCGGTTCAAGGACGACCAGAACATGCTGGCGAAGTTCTCCAGACGGGGCGACAAGCTCGCCAGAGCGTATGCGGCGACAATCGGTCTGGTCCACGAGGACAAGGCCCCGTACCTGGCGTCCGCGACATACCCCGCGGGGACCATCACTTTCGCACTCAGGGGAAAGACAACAAGGGAGAAGCTCATCGGAGTGCAGAACTTCGACTCGCCGAAGTGGCGCGTGCTGAGCGTCATCGACCTAGTGCACAAGAAGGGGCTTCATTTCTATTCGTACGGAGACCACTTCATCTGCACAGGCAGACACGCGCACGCGCCCAAGGAGTACGTGCACATAGCAGCGGAGTCGGTAGGCGCCACCAAACAGGAGGGCGACACTTACTCGTGCCCGCATTCGCCGCAGTCGATCAACCACCTGAAGTTCGACTGGACAAGCTCGGGCGCGAAGATACTGGTATGCGATCAATGCGCCATCAAGGCGAAGAACACGCTTCGGAAGCTCGGGGAGGGGATGGCCGTTCCGAACGTTCTGAACGAGTTGGATGTTTCCGTCGTAAGACCTCTCAAGATGATGTCTGGCAAGGAGGACTGCGGCGATATCCTGAACATGCAGGTAAGCAAGGAACTTCTCTCCGAGTATTCGGAGGGCAAAGTCGGTGACCACGACCTCATTGAGAAGCACATGATCGAAGTCAAGGAGGAACTCTCCGCACTCACGAAGAGAGCTTACGTCAAAGGAGACAAGTGCTTCGGCGATGACCTGCAGGCGTTCGTCGCAGAGGTTACGCAGGACGAGACCGAGAGGAAAGCCCTGGCCGGTCTTCTTTCCGGAGTGTCTCATCCCGTTGTGGCGGATTCATCCGACTCGATCAACAAGATACTGGCGACCTACTGGGCGGACCATGGCAAGGAGGCGCTCAAAGCCGTCGTCTCCGACGAGCTCGTCCGGAAGTACTACAGGAACGACATCGAGGCCCTCAAGTCTCCGCTCAAGATCATTCAGAAC
Organism: Thermoplasmata archaeon; assembly: GCA_041479325.1. Classification (GTDB taxonomy): domain Archaea; phylum Thermoplasmatota; class Thermoplasmata; order UBA10834; family UBA10834; genus COMBO-56-21. Next base: position 11,877 of record JBGOXV010000013.1, on the reverse strand, counting down.
GCGCTTACTGAGGCGAGGCACGATGAGATATCGGCGAACATCCCCCGTTATGCTTGTCTCTCGGAGTACGGGGACTTCGCGGACAAGATCGTGAAGGCTTACAAGACGAAAGGCTCAGCGGGGGCCATATCGATGCTCGACGCGCTGAAGCCGAACGATCACAGGACGCGCTCGATCTCCAACGCATTCTATCTCGCCCTAGGGGACACGACCAAGTCATGGAAGTTCACCGACGAGGAGAGAGAATACGGCAAACATCTACAGCCATATGCGAAAGCGCTATTGGAGAGCTCCGGGGCCAGCGAGCACCACGAAGCGTTCGAGACCTTCCTGAGGGAAGCGGGTTGCTCGGATGAGCTCAAGAAGACTTGAGCACCCGGACGTCCAGTACCACGTGGGAGACTCCTGGCGCGTACGATTTTATCGCCTTTGTCCTCAGGACCTCGACCGTCCCTGGCCTGGCGGCATCCTTCACCCGTTTGAGTGGCCGATTCGGCAGGAGCTCGTTAGGACATGTCTCGTGGTAGTGTATGATGCCGCCGTCCTTGACCAACCGGAGCGCTGCGGGTAGGAACTCGTGGGTCGTCTTCAGATACCCCATGATCACCCTGTCCGCGATCGCCTCCCCTTGGAGATCCCTGTTGTCCCCGAGCACTGGCTCGACGATCGATCCTACCTTGTTGAGCTTGATGTTCTCCACCAGAAAGCCATGCGCCTTCGGATTGATCTCGCAGGCTATCACTCGCCGGGGTTTCTGGTACACTGCCAACGGCAGCGAGAAGTAACCGATCCCAGCGAACATGTCCACGACCGTCTCCGATTCGCATCTGAGCCCGGCCATCCTCAGCCGTTCCTCCTGGTTCCCAGATGAGAACATGATATCCGACACATCCAGCTTGTAAAGGATGCTGTTCTCCACGTGAACCGCTACGGTGTCCGAGCCAAGGAGCACCTTCATCGTTGGCCTCCGGTACTCGCCCTGTATCGGTCCGACCTCGCGGAGGACCGCCTTCAGACCGAGCACGGATGCGTAAGCTCTTGCGATCTCGGGCTCGTACTTATCCATCTCAGGCACCAGCCTGAGGACCCCGACATCCCCGAACAGCTCCCATTTCCCGGGAAGCTTGCGCTTGAGCTCCTCGGGAATGGCAGCGGACGCCCTGATCTCATCTATCGGATCCACGAACGAGTCCCTCTGTGAAAAGTCTCCTTCCATGAGGGACGCGCGGAAGCTTGCAAGCAGGGCGTAATCGGGAACGGACACGAGAGGGATCACAATCCGATCCCCTTCCTCGACAATGGCGTGCCTCTTGTCCACCAGGTGCAGCAGTGCGAGCCTGCGCCGCAGCTCTTCTGCCTTCTCCCTCGGGACGGATGCGCCGAGCACGGATTTGCAATACCTGGTGCGCCTATAAACGCTTCTAGGACTGGTACGCGGAACGCACCGAAAGTCATATAGACGGTCGGTGGCTTCCCAACACAGATGAAGGTCGTCCTTGCGGTCATCGCTGCTGCTCTCATGATCCTCACAGCGGGTTCCGCATCGGTGCGCGCAGACATTCCCGACCCTGGTGCCCCGAAATACACGAACAACATGTTCGGAGGGTTTGTGACGCCGACGGTATCCCCTGGGAAGACAGTGGGCTTCGCTTTCAATATTACGAACCCATACGACCGCACGCTGGCTACAATGAGAAACATCACCCTCACGGTCGGGATCTATGAATACGCAACCCAGGACACCACCAGGAAAGTCAACTCGACCTTCAGGGATCCGCCATTGATCAGGGGGGTTGCGCCGCAGCTGAACCTCACCCTAGCGGACATGAATATCGGGATGAAGGTGACGATCGATCTCCCCATCAACACGTCGACGAGGACGCCTCACGGATCGTACTTCTCGCAAAGCACGTACTTCGTCAGGTTCAGGATCGCCTTCAATATCGAGGGGAACGCGACGCTGTTGGTCCTTCAATCCAAAGGGTTCTTCACAGATGAACAGTGGTCGCGGATGGTATCCTTCACGCCAGGTCAAGACATTGTCAACACGACCTATATGAAGTCCCTGGGCGTGGACGGCATCATCCCGGACTCGTCATTCGGGATCAAGGTTCCCATACCTCGCTGGCCGCTCGCAGTGCTCATTGCCGCGTGCGCAGGGGTGTCTTTGCTGGCGCTTTACTACTTCGTGCTCGACAACCCGGGCCGGTATCCGAGGCTAGAGAAGAGAGCGTATTATCTGAGGGGAAAACTGAGCGAGCTTGGGAGCCATCTTAAGAACCGCCCCTGAGATCGATGCCGGGTAGTCGATGTCCCCCTGCTCCTCGAGGAGCCTTTTCACACTGGGCTCGGAGAACAGCCTCAGCGCCTTCTCGATCTTCTTGTCGGTGAGGTTGAGGAAGACCTTGCGGACCCTGAACGCCCTCGAAAGCTCCCGTCCGAACTCACCCTTCCACAGGGGATCATAGTCATCAAGCCGTCCGCCACGGGCGAGATGGGCATCGACGACCTTCGCGCACAGCTCAGCGCCCCTGACGCCAGTGTAGACACCGCCGCCCGAGAGCGGCTTGGCGTGGCAGGCCGCATCGCCGATGAGCATTATCCGACCGTTCACCGCGCTCCTTCCGACACCTATGGGGATCTTGCCCGACGCGATGGAAACCTTCCTGCCTTTCGCGAACTGGGGCCTTGACAAGAACCTCTTGAGATACTCGGCTGGGGCTCGGCTAGCGTCCCATGTGCATAGGCCCACCCTGAGGAGGTCTCCCGCGGGGATGGTCCAGGCGAAGAACCCAGGGGCGACCTCCCGCCCAAGGTACAGGTCGACGAAGTCGGGGTCGAACTCCACGCCCTTAAGGTCGGTCTGGATTCCGATGAGCATGTGCCTTGGAGGAGGCAGCCCAGCGGACCTCCTGCAGATGGACCGATGGCCGTCCGCACCGACCAGGACACGGGACGAGACAGTCTCCAGTCTCCCCTCGGTCCTCAACTGCGTGCGGACATCTATTCTGGAGCCAAGGACCAACCTTGCGGAGGCCCCCATCAACGGAACCGCTCCATCGTCCACGGCCCTGTGAAACATGATCTTGTCGAACAACGACCTATCAACTACGCACGCGCGCGACCCTTTCGCCTCGAGGGTAAGGGTGAACCCGAGAGGGGAACGGAGCCTCGCGCCCTTCACCTCGCAGAGGATGCTCTTCCGGGCGAAGTCCGGAACGCCTCTCCGGGTCACAAGACCCGCGCAGTGGAGAGGTTCGCCGGCAGTCTGATGCTCCTCCGCGATGACCACTTCGTGAGACTTTGCGAGGAGCCTTGCTGCGGTGGATCCCGCCGGTCCTCCCCCGACCACAAGCACGTCTGTTCGCACGGAGGCCGGAGTGCCATGATGCATATTTCAGGATTGTCCATCTAATGGTGGGACCGCATATCTCTAGTATGGCTAGTTATCAATAGGCCCCCGATAGCAGATGAATCTCGTGAACAACCCGAGCCGAAGGGTCGAGGAACAGCTGGAGTCAGCCAAGGACCTTTCGGACATTTTCGAGCTTGTGAAGACGACTGTGAGAAGGGCGATCGGGCAGGAACGGGCTGGCCTGATGCTCGGCCTGGCCAATCTTGGGGGAGGACCTGAGGGGTTCGTTGGCGCGTTCTATCCAGTCGCAACGAACATAATCGTGATGAACAGCCTTCCCCTGAAACGGATCAAGGAGACCGATCCAACACTCTACAAGCCATACGTCTTCCACTTGCTGCTCCACGAGTACCTGCACACGCTGGGCATCATCGACGAGGCCGCTGCCCGCCAGAAGACATATGAGATCAGCGAAGAGACCTTCGGAAAGGACCATCCAGTCACACAGTTCGCAGCAGACCTCTCCAGGTTCATCCCGAAGCTGGTCTACCCGGTCTACGGCTGGACGCCCCCGCAGGAGTACAAGCTGGAGCTAGTCAAAGGGTTCGACAGGGGCGCCACCGCGCCATACATCGGCTGAGTCCGGAAGTCACTTCTTGGGAACCTTCTCCCAGTCCTTCAGGAACTTCTCGATGCCCTCATCAGTCAGGTTGTGCTTCAGCATCTTCTTGAGGATGTCGTAGGGGACGGTCGCGACATGAGCGCCGGCGAGCGCGGCCTCGGTCACGTGCACCGGATGTCTGATGCTAGCGGCGATGACCTGGGTCTTGAAGCCGTAGTTCTTGAAGATCGTGACGATGTCCCTGACGAGGTCCATCCCGTTGTGGCTGATGTCGTCCAGCCGACCCACGAACGGCGAGACGTATGTCGCCCCGGCCTTCGCTGCCAGCAGAGCCTGGTTCGGCGAGAACACCAGGGTGACGTTCGTCTTGACGCCCTCCTTTGAGAGCACCTTGACCGCCTTTAGGCCCTCGGCCGTCATTGGTATCTTCACAACGATGTTCTTGTGCCACTTGGAGAGCTCCCTAGCCTCCTTGATCATGCCCTCGGAGTCCATGGAAACGGCCTCTGCGCTGATCGGACCGTCAACGACCTTGCAGATCTCGTCGATCCGGCACTTGAAGTCGCAACCCTCCTTGGCCACGAGCGTCGGGTTGGTCGTCACGCCGTCCAGGATCCCCCAGCTGCTTACCTCCTTGATGTGCTCCAGGTTCGCCGTGTCTATGAATATCTTCATCGACCCATCACCTCACTTCTTCCTCTTCAGAACGTCGTGAGCGGCCTCGACGATGTTGTCGACCGTGAGCCCGTACTTCTCCATCAGCTCGTCACAGGCTCCCGATTCGCCGAACACATCCGGGATGCCCACGCGTTTCATCGGCACGTGGAAGTTCTCCACGAGCACCAACGCGACCGCGCTGCCCATGCCCATCATGACGGAGTGCTCCTCGGCCGTCACCACTCCCCCGGTCTCCCTGGCCGCCCTGACGATCGTCTTCTCGTCCAGTGGCTTGATCGTGTGCAGGTTCAGCACCCTGGCGTCCACCCCGTGCTTCGAGAGCTCCTGGGCGGCTTCGATGCACTTGGAGACCATGATCCCACAACCTATGAGCGTAACGTCCTTCCCCTCGCGCATCAGCGGGGCGTTGTTGAGTTCGAACGGCGCCTCGGCATCGGTTATCGACGGCACGTCCGCCCTGCCTATCCTGACATAGACTGGGTCCTTCGTCTTCGCGACCGCCTTGATGACCTTGTATGTCTCCGGTGAGTCCGCAGGCACGATGACGTTCATGTTCGGAAGGACGCGCATGAGCGCGATGTCCTCGACGATCTGGTGCGAGGCCCCGTCGCCGCCCACGGTGATGCCCGCATGCGACGCGACGATCTTGATGTTGAGCTTCGGGTAGGCTATGGATTGCCTGATCTGGTCGTAGCAACGGCCGGTCCCGAAGACCGCGAATGTCGAGACGAAAACGGTCTTCCCGGACGCGGCGAGCCCTGCGGCGGTGTCCATCATGTTCTGCTCGGCGATGCCGCAGTTGAAGAACCTCTCGGGGAACGCCGCAGCGAAGTCCGCGGTCCTCGTGGAGGTGGACAGGTCCGCATCGAGCACGACTATGTCCCCGCGCTCCTTCCCGAGCTCGACCAGGGCCTTGCCGTACTGCTTCCTCTGGCTCTCCATCTTCCACGCCATCTTGGTCACCCTCCCAGCTCCTTCATGGCCTGCTCGTACTCCTGCTTGTTCGGGGCCTTCCCGTGGAAGTGCAACGAGCCCTCCATATAGCTCACTCCCTTGCCCTTGATGGTGTGACATATTATGATCGTCGGCTTGCCCTTCACGCCCTTCGCCTCGTTGGTCGCGTGGATGATCTCCTTCATGTTGTGGCCGTTTATCTCTATCACGTGCCAGCCGAAGGCCTTCCACTTGTCCGCCAGGGGCTCGAGGGACATGATCTTCTCCGTCGGTCCATCAAGCTGGAGCTTGTTCCTGTCGAGGTACACCGTGATGTTGTCGAGCTTGTAGTGAGAAGCGAGCATCGCGGCCTCCCAGGTCTCGCCCACGTCCATCTCCCCATCGCCCACAATCACGTATATCCTGTAGAGCTTCCTGTCCAGCTTGGCCGCGAGGGCCATGCCGTTCCCTGCGGCGAGACCGTGACCCAATGAACCAGTGGACATCTCGATGCCAGGCGTCTTGGTCATGCACGGATGGCCCTGGAGCCTGCTGCCCATCTTCCTCAGCGTGCACAGCTCGTCCACCGGGAAATAGCCGGCCTGGGCGAGCACGGCATACAGCGCCGGTGCCGCATGGCCCTTGCTCAGCACAAATCTGTCCCTATCGGGCCAATCGGGCCGCTTCGGGTCGTGTTTCATGACGTGAAAGTAAAGGGCGACCAGGATATCGACACAAGAGAGGGACCCGCCAGGGTGGCCGGAACCGGCCTCGTATATCATCTGAATCGAATGCATCCTGACCTTCTTGGCAATCGATTCAAGCTCTGTGATGAACTCGCCGTCGTAGACTTCCAAGTTCTTCCTCCCGGAGTGACATGCCACGGGTGCGATTCGGATATCCGTTCGACCCGCTTAAAGTATTCGAGTGTGATAGCGAATCGTTGGTTGGTCAGGTCTCGAGGACCCGGACCCTTCGCCCCTCGATCTTGAGCTTGCCCTGGGCGAACAGCTGGATGGCACGGGTGAGCAACTTGTGCTCCTCCTTCAGGATCCGCTCCTGGAGGATCTCGGCCGTGTCGTTCTCCTGGACCTGCACCGCCTTCTGAGCGATGATCGGCCCGCCGTCGATATCGAGGGTGACGAAATGGACGGTGCACCCGGAGACCTTGCAACCGTGGTCGATCACGGCTTGATGCACGTTCAGCCCGTGCATGCCCTCGCCTCCGAAGGACGGCAGGAGCGCTGGGTGGGTGTTGACAATCTTCCCTGAGTATCTGTTTATCATGACGGGCGTCAGCATCCTGAGATACCCGGCGAGGACGACCAGGTCCACGCTGTTCTGCTCCAGACAGGCGATTATATCGGCTTCGTGCGCCTCGCGCGTGACGCCCTTGTGTGGAAAAGCGAAGGCGGGTATGTTGTGATTGCGCGCACGCTCGAGCGCGTACGCCTCAGGGATGTTGGATATCACGACGACGACCTCGCCGTCGATCTCCCCCCGCTCGCAAGAATCTATGATGGCCTGCAGGTTCGTTCCGCCGCCGGATGCCAAGACTCCTATCCGTATCCTTCGCATATCAGACGACCTATCTGCCGAGACCAGGCTCGAGGGCCCTGCCAGCCGACCACGAACTTGCCACGAGCTCAGTCACCGCTCTCTATCCTCGGTGCCAGCAAGTAGCTCACGGTGCCCTTCCCGCCGGCGATCTTGAACTCCACCTTGACCGGGTAATCATTCCCCAGGTGCATGGTAACATCGCTTCCCGAGGATACCGCCTTGAGCATGTTCGAGAAGTACTCGAGCGGGAACAGGCTCCTCACACTGCTCGGGCTCTCGAGCAGTCCCAGGTCCTTCTTCGCCTTCTTCCACTGCACCTGGTCCATGTCCCCCTCGCAAAGCATCTCGAATTCGTCCGGGCCGGCAACGAGCGCAATGTGATCGGAAACGCTCTCGCTGGCCTTGATGCCCTGCACGAGGTCGTCGACTTTCACGATCAGCTTGGCCGGGAGGTTCAGGCTCGGGACCTTCGGGTCGCTCATGCCAGTCGTATCGATCAGGCTCATGCGCCTGGTGATGTCCCCAACGACGAAGTTCAGCCTGCGCTTCTCCTCGTCGTGCTTGATGTCAACGATGTCATCCGCTCTTGCAAGCTTCAGGAATTGGCTCAGCTTGTCGATGTCGATTCCGATCTCGGTCTCGTCCGCCTTGAACTCCTCGAAGGCGTCCTTGCCCAACTGCAAGTCGACCATCGCGATATGCGCGGGATCGACGGCCCTTAGAGTAAGGCCGTCTGCGTTCACCATGAACTTCGCCTCGTCTACAAGGGTCGAGACGACGTTCACGACTTCCTTCAATATGTCAGCTCTGGCTTTCGCCTGGAACATTGGCCCCCCTTCCGTGTGTCTACCTGTAACCTGTTGGCGGTTTTAAAACCTGCGGACACTAGTACTCGCGCCAGCTGTGCCCGCATTTCACGCATCTGAAGATTCTGGTCTCGGGCTCATCGGCGGCTCGCGTCTGCCTCAATACCCAATACGCTTTGTTGTGTCCGCATTTAGAACACTCCACATCAGCGGTCGGGAGCGTCCCCGACAACTCCCCGAGCAGCTCTATCGCCCTGTCCTTGCCCTTGTGCGTGATCACCTGCGATTTCTTACCTAGTTCATAGATGGTCCCGCACTTCCTGCACACCAGCTTGCCTTCGCTAGGGAACAGGAGGCTCTTGCACTTCTCACAGAACATGAAAACACGGCTCCGCTCTTATCCCTTCTCGGGAAAAAGCGAAGCCGTGGACAGATAAATAGGTTTCTTCTTCACGGGGACCTAGATCTGATCCCACTGATGAACGGGCTTGTGGTGCTCTCTAGGTTTCGGTAGGGCCACAGCCTCGGACTCCTCTGATGGCCGGGGCTCCTCGCTCTCTTCGACGTCCGAGAAGCGCGCGTACTTCTTGTTTCCCCACTCGTCATCGATCATCCTTTCGGTCCTCCTAATCGATTTCGAATTCGGAGAGACCGTGAACTTCGGGAAGCCCTTGCTCTGCCTGAAGGGTCTGTTCGGATGCCTTGGCTCCTCGTACTGTGGGTACCCGAACCTCGGCTTGGCAGAGTAGTTCGGCGCGCCCCTCCTCTTCTGCTTCATGTTCCAGGGGTCCGCGTGGTGCGGGTGCTGATATCCGTGGCTCTTGTGGTGGTGCTTTGACCTGCGGAATCCAGGCGTGCGCGCGTCGTAGACCTGCGCCTCGTCGCCATCGTACGTGCCGGCCTCGCCCAGCTCGAGCACGTTCTCATCGTACTCCGCGTCCTGGGCGCTGGCCCAATCCCCGTGCCTCCGAGCTCCGAACCCGCCACTGGACTGCCCGTGTCCGCTCGGCAGGTGCAGGAGCGAGCTCATGCCCGCGAGCCAAGCGTGCGGGATCTGCTGCTGGCCGAAGGCGGATGGATCCTGGACGAGCACCGTGGTATTCGAGGTCGTCGATCCAGAGTTGTATTCGATCTCCCTCCGGTTTTGCTCCGCGAGGACCCCGCCGACATATGCGAATGCGACGGTGAGGACGTAAGTGTTGATGCCGTACGGGCTCACGCCTGCAAGGCCTCCCACGAATGCGCCTACGTACTGTGTGGAGAAGTGCAGGTATGGAGACAGGAAAGGAATGTTCGTGTTGAGGGCCGTCGCGAGCGCTGCGGGAGCGATTGCCATTCCGAACAAGTGGGACGGCAGCAGACCTGAGGAGAAACCCGACATGACGCCGTACAGCGCGACGACGGGGAAGATCGAGGCAGCCACTCCTCTCCAGGGACCGCCCGCCCTCCTACCGCCGACGTAGCCGGCGATCATCTGACCGAACATCGGGAGCCACCAGAGCATGAGGGAGAGCACAAGGACGTACTTGGAAGCGCTCCAGAAGCTGTAGACCACCTTGCTTGACTTGAACTTCTTGCCCTCGTTGTCGTGCTCGTACGAAGCGAGCTTGTAGGGGATCCCTCTCTTCTCCGAGGGCTCATCTTGTTCCCGAGCGTTCTTCCTGAGTGTACGCTTTACCATGCCCATCCCTTGAGTCCGACATTCGTCAGACGAATTGCATAGTGCGCTCATTGCTATATATTAATTGTGAATTGCTGGTAGAGAGGCTGCGGGCGATAAGCAGCGTCAGACGCGAATGCCTACGGCATTCGATAGTCGAGAGGCCCGTGTTGAGGGTCGCTCTGGCGTTTCTCCCTGCGAGGGAATCCCTCATCGTGCGGTGAATGGAGAGTTGCAGCACCATGAATACCCTGTGATTCTGTCATTATCGCATGCGATAACCGAAGTGGCCAAGTTATATATGCACGGATTCTTTTTCACATCCATATAGCGCTTAGAGGAATCTGAGAGGAATCTCATGTCAAAAGTTCTAATCGTCGAGGATGCACCGTTCATCAGGGAGATGATCCGGGACATCCTCGAGTCACATGACCACGAGATCGCCGGCGAAGCCGCAAACGGACTCGAGGCGATCGAGAAATACAAGCTGCTCAAGCCTGACGTGGTCCTTATGGACATACTCATGCCGGGTATGGACGGACTCTCTGCCATCATAAAGATCATGGAAGTGGATCCGAAGGCGAAGATCATCGTCGTCAGCGCGCTCGTCAAGGAAGCTCTGAGGAAGGAGGCCATGAGGGCCGGGGCGATCGACTTCGTCGCCAAGCCGTTCCAGGTCGAGCGGCTCCTCGAGGCTGTGAGAGCCGCATCGGCGAGTTGAGCGCCGACATCGGTGGATTGCGGAGAGATGGTCTGCCGCGAGGCGGACACGAAGACCATAAGGGGTTTACCCGATGGCGTACTTGGCCTGGATCGGAGCAATAATCGTTGGTCTCATCTGCCTTGGTGCTGGGATCCTAGGAAGGATCAAGACGAAAGGCTCAGTCGCCGCGAACCTATACCTGCTTGCCATGGTCGCGTTCTTCGTGGGTGCGATCACCGCTCCAGTGAGCCCGCTAGTGAACCAGTCAAGACCGGAGCAGTCAAGTCTCATCATGAAGGTCTTTGTGACTGCCGTTCTCACTGCGGAGGTCCTCCTAAGCAGCGTCACGCTGGTCTTCCCAGTCGAACGCCCGTTGAGGTTCAGGCGTGTGAATCTCTATGGCGTGATCTTCATTGTATGGTTCGGAACCGCGCTCGTTCTGGGCGCCATATCCACCTCGAGCTTCACCGGATCTACGCTCATAGTCTCCAAAGTAACAACGCAGACATTCATCATCAATTCGAACATTGCAATAATCGTCTCGACCCTCTTCATAATGAGAGGACTCCCCTTAGCGAACCCAGAAGGTCGCCAAGGAGCCAAGATATACCTTTTGGGACTCTGGGCTTTGTACCTGAGCACCGCCGCGTTCATGCTCGACTTCTACAAAGGGATCGAATTCGGCCCTGAAGCCCCACTGCTCAGAGGCGTGGTCTTCATCGGCGGAATAGGGTTTCTGGGCGTGCTCATCGGGTTCGCCATAACGAGCAACCGGCTCGTCTTGAAAGGGCCTACCCCCGAGAAGTTCATGTCCGGCAGCAAGTCGAAGTTCAAGCTACTGCTCAGGCATGCGTACCTGGTGGAGGAGCCAAAGCCGGACTTCGCATTCAAGATATTCACAGACATATTGAAGGGCCGATGCAACGACTGCGAGAACGACGACAGCTTCACGTGCGAGAGCATCGATTGCTCCGCCTGCAAGCTCCAGTGCCCATGCCGAGTATGCACCAAGTACAAGAGCAGGCCTCAGGGACTGATAGTGACGAGGCAGTTCGCGAACGACATCCGGAGCAAATACTTCATCCAGACCACGCCGATACTCTGGCTCTCGACGGTCCAAGGCGCGCAGAACATGGATCCGTCAAAGCTGGCACTGCTTACTGACCACATAGTGAACTTCATGGAGAGCGCGCATAACGGGGTCGTGCTCGTCGACGGCATTGAGTACCTGGTGACGTCGAACGATTTCCAGAGGGTACAGAAGGCAGTCGACCGGTGGACCGAGGCTGCGATGACGAGCAATTGCCGGCTCATACTGTCGATGGACCCGAGGGCCTTCGCCGTCAAGGAGATGGCAACGATGGAGCGAGACAGGGAGACTGTGCGGCCAGACGCGAAGGAGAGCTGGCGGGTCTTCCCCGAGCGGATCTGAGTTGAAAGGATGGTCCCCACTCCCGGATTTGAACCGGGGGCCTGCTGATTTCAGCGACTGAGATCGGTCGTGCCGATTTCCTTACTACAGTCAGCCGCTCTTGCCAGTCTGAGCTAAGTGGGGACTTT